>JALYGY010000066.1 GCA_030776865.1 Actinomycetota bacterium
CTCACTCGGACCTATCAAGGTTCTATTTCTATTCCTGCGGCCCCGCTTCGCCGGGGTCTGGCTAGACGGCCCGGCTTTCCTCCTCGCGGCCTCGCGCGACTAGAGCGTAACGCCCAGCTCCGTCCAATCCCTGCAGATCAGAGCGCGGAAGCCCACGTCTGCTGTTGTCGCGACCTGCACGGGTCGATACGAACACGGTCGCGACAACGGCCCCCGCTAGCGCCTCCTCAGCGCGGCCCGTTAGCCAGTTAGGCTCCGCTGATGGGACGGGCGTTGTAGCCGTCGAAATCCTTGAGTTGGGCGACGACATTCTCGCGGACCCTTTCGCGCGGCATCTCTAGGGCGTGCTCGTCGTAGAGGTGTTCCTGTAAGGCGTTTACCAGGCCGCTTTCGTCGGCGGCCGTGAGTCTCTGGCTGCACGACGGGCACTTGACGTCCATCGGCTCGGGCATGGTGCCTCCCTTTCCGGTTCCCCTTGTATTACCCGGCTGGGACAGCCGCCATACGTGTATGTTCGGATGTTCGGTGTGGCGACACATCGTACCTCCTACCGTGACACGCCCCCGCCGGCGCCTCCCCCGCGCAGCCCAGAGCGCTCAGGGTAGCACGAGCAGACGCGGTAGACTCCGCTTCGTGCCTACGATGAGCATCACCGACGGTTCGAGCATCGAGTACGAAATCCATGGCGACGGATTCCCCCTCTTGCTGATCCCCGGGATGGGCTTCGGCCGCTGGGGCTGGTTCAAGCAGGTCCCCGCGCTCTCGCGCCGCTTTCGCGTCATAACCTTCGATCCCCGAAGCCCGCGCGACCCGGAGCACGGGGTCGCTGATCTAGCCCGCGATGCTGCTGCGTTGCTAGATCGTCTAGGCGTAGCCCGTGCGCACGTCCTGGGCGCATCGCTGGGCGGCTTCGTAGCCCAGGAGCTAGCGCTTGCTAGGCCGGACTTGGTGGAGCGGCTGGTGCTGGTCAGCACGAGCTACGGCGGCCGGGGAGGCGAGGGGATGTCCTACCGCGCCCTCGCGGCGATGTTCGGGTTGGGCTCCTTCACTCCCCAGAAGGCTGCGCGCCGGGGATTAAAGGTTGCTACCTCCGCCCGCTACCGGGCCAAGCATCCCCAGGAGTTCGATCGGATCGTGAAAACACGCCTCGCTTTCTCGCCGTCGCTCTCCTCCTACCTCCGGCAGGCCAAGTCCGGTGCCAACTTCGACGCCTCACGTAGGGTCCAGGATATCGGCGCACCGACTCTCGTAATCCACGGCTCCGCCGACCGCTACGTACCAGTCTCAAACGCCTACGACCTGGCTCGGGCCGTTCCCGGAGCCGCGTTACGCGTCCTTGACGGCGCGGGACACCTGGTCTTTATCGAGCGTGCCGAGGAGGTCAACGCGGAGGTCGCCTCCTTCCTCCTCGGGATCCAGGAGGCTCATAGAGTTAGGGAGGCGCGGCTACGCTCCGCTCCTGAGAGGAAGCCGGAGGGTTGGCTCCGCCGTCTACCGCGAGCCATCGGGCGCTTGGCGAAAAAGTTGGGCGATCGACTGACCCGCTAGATCGAGGACCTGCTCCGCGCCACCACTAGCCGGCGCTCTGCAGGTTCACCACACCTTCGGTATCGAGACGTATCGTGAAGGGCAGCGCCGCTGTCGCAACTTGCGTGAACCGAGGCGAACGCGGTCGTCGAGTCGCTCGCGCTGAGCCGTTCGCGGATGGCGTTCTTCCTACGGTCGGAGGCGTGGGTTCTGACGCTGCCGGCCGCTGCGGACTTGCGGGAGCGCATCTCGCAGGTCCACGGCCTCTCGTTGGCGCGGAGCCTCATCGCCCTGGAGGATCCCGTCGTGTGGGGGTATGTGAGCCCGCTCGCGGTGAGCTTCCCAACCCGGCGATATTTGCACGTGG
The DNA here is from genome assembly GCA_030776865.1 of Actinomycetota bacterium. Classification (GTDB taxonomy): domain Bacteria; phylum Actinomycetota; class Rubrobacteria; order Rubrobacterales; family Rubrobacteraceae; genus JALYGY01. The sequence continues at coordinate 1,895 of JALYGY010000066.1, forward strand.
CGGTGAACGGCCGGGTCGTTGACACGGACTCGTTTGCGCCCGCGAGCTCCAAGGCTTACGCGGACCTCCTGCCCAAGGGCCACCACCCGGCGGCGTTTCTGCGCCTCGAGCTCGGCCCCGGCGAGGTGGACGTGAACGTGCACCCGGCCAAGAGCGCGGTGCGGCTGCGGGGCGGTCGCTCGGCCTACCCGCTGGTGGTCGGCACGATCCGGGCGGCGCTCGCCCCGGAGCGAGATGGCGGGGGCGGGGAACGCGTAGCCATAACCGACCGGGCCGGTTCCTACCGAACTTCTGCTGTTCAGGGCCGATCTAGCCCCTTGGTGTATCCTTCGCGCGTTGGCAAGTTGGGCTAAGGGGGCCACCGCGTGGACCGAGAACTATCACCGCAGGTGTTAAACGACTGGCTGGGCGACCGGTTATTGGTTAAGTACATGACAGGCCCGGATGCCGATCCAGAAGGTGCCGACAGAACAGTCACGGGTCAGCCGGAAGCTCGCACCGAATTGCTTTACGTGGAGGAGATCGGCGCGTATGGCGTAGTAGTTAAGAAGGTGGCCGAAGGAAGGCCCGAATTCATCCCCTGGGGGGCGCTCCTGGCGATCCTGGATATAAGATCGGCCAAACCGGACGACGCGGTTTAGTAGGCTGCTTCTCGCCCCCTTGGGGCGGTCCACCGCTCATGTTGCTCAACGCGATGCTTCGCCTGAGCCGCGAGGCCCGCGAGAAGGTGAAGAGAGGGATAGGCGGCCAGAAAGAAGGGCCGGAGCCCCACTACTAGGACTCCGGCCCGGTAGGTAGCCCGGTGGGCGTGCTTAACGTCAGCTACCCAAGACAAGTACCACAGTATGTCCACTTTATCCCGCGTTCGCTTGCCCACGCCTTCAAAGGCGCACTAGATGACGCACAGACTTTACGCTTGTCCGTCGAGCTCACGTCCGGGTCTGAGTAATCCGCTATGTGCATGCAATCACTCTCATGGAGGACGGCCCACTTTGTGGTTTTGAGGTTCAGCACGATGCCACGGGGGTTATGCCGAAGCCACCGGATGTATTCTTCATGAGCGTCCCGATAGTGATTATCATGAAACTCGTGTGTAGTTGCATTACTCGTTGTCATGATTGCGTTCCGCTCCTCTCAAGCAAATGGGCCGGAACTCCATTGTAAGGATACCTGGCCCGGTGGGCGTGGTCACTATTGCGGTGAGGCCGTGTGAGGTGCCCGGTGGAGGCGCCGGCGGGGTCGCGAGTGGCCTGTAGTGCAGCAGCGGCGCGACCTCTGCCCACGCTCCGCAAGCGCATCAGGACTTCGGTAGGTGGGGTTCATCTCTTGTCGACCGCGGTCACCGCTCCGCGCCCTCGGTTATACTCGCTCTCCGCACAGCGCGGATCGTCGTTGTCGCCGACCACCGAAGGGCAGCGCATGTACCATCCCACGTTATCTTCCCCAGTCACACGGCGCATCTGGGGCAGCCCCGACGCCATCCTGCTGTTCTTCGCAGGTGGGGCAGCCGAGTTCGCGGCGATCAAGGCGGTGGACTGGTTGTTCTTCACGGGGAGGCTGCCCGGGGGCCCCGTCAAGCGGTTCTTCGAGACGGTGAGGTTCGCCCAGAGCGTGTTCTTTGGCGACCCCGGCAGTAGTGCGACTGACGCTGTAGAGCGAATAAACTGCATCCACCGGCGCGTCGAGGAGGCGCGCGGCGAAGAGATCCCCCAATGGGCCTATCGGGACATGCTGTTCATCCTGATCGACTACGGCGAGCGGGCGCACTGGGTCGTATTCGGACCTATGACGGAGGCCGAGCGCGCCTCTCACTTCGGGGTCGCACTGGCCTTGGGGCGGGCCATGCACCTGAGCGGCCTCCCCACCACCTACGCGGAGTACAGGGCCCAGCGTCACCAGCAGCTCCTAGAGGACTACGCCCGCGGCCCTCTCACGGACGAGCTCTACGCGAGCTACCGCCGGGCTCTGGGGCCGTTGCGCTTTCGGCTTCTGCGGGTGGTGCAAGCCAGTGTGCTACCGGACGAGCTCCGAGACGTTCTCCGGCTCGAGCCACACCCCCTCGTCGAGGAGCTCCTGGGGTGCTATCGCT
>JALYGY010000067.1 GCA_030776865.1 Actinomycetota bacterium
GTCGAGGCCGTGGACGGCGGGGGATGCTACCTTGGCGGCGCGATACTCACCGGCCTCTACGTCGCCCTGGATGCCCTGGTGGCAAGGACGGCCAAGCTCCCCAGCGTGGACCTCGAAGAAGAGCCACCGCGGGTGGTCGCCACCAACACCCCCGACTCCATCCGCAGCGGGTTCGTCTACGGCTACGCCGGCGCGATAGACGCCCTCGTCCGGCGCTCCCGCGAAGAGTTGGGAGAAGTTGACGTCCGGGTCGTCGCCACCGGCGGCCCCGCCCGCGCCATCGTGCGCCACTGCCGGGAGATAGAGGCCTTCGACCCCGACCTCACGCTGAAGGGTCTGCGCATTCTCTACGAGTTGAACGCGAAATAAGGCTTCAGGTTACAGGTATCAGGCATCAGGTGGTGCTGGACCGGCTCTCCGACGATACAGTGCTTCCCGCATAGGGAGCACAGAGACTTTTGGGCTGCTGGCACGAGACCCTGAAGCGCCGCGCGAAGACCTGAAACCTGAAACCTGAAGCCTGACGCCTGGAATCGTTGACACCCTACACCCTCGCCCGTATAATCTCGCCGCTTATGACCGACAAGGACCAAGAGCTCGTCACCCCAGAAGGTCTCGAGAAGCTCCAGCAAGAGCTCTCGTACCTCACCGAGGTGCGCCGCAAGGAGGTCGCCGACCGCATCCGCCAGGCCCGGGATTTCGGGGACATCTCCGAGAACTCCGAGTATGACGACGCCAAGAACGAGCAGGGTCTCCTGGAGCGCAGGATCAGCGAGATCCAACGCCGGATACGCAACGCGAAGGTGGTAAACCCCTCCGAGGCCGACACCGATGCCGTGGACCTCGGGACCCGCGTGACGCTGCGGGTCGTCGGCACTAAGAAGAAGAGCGAGGAGCGGACCTTCCAGATCGTCGGCGCCAACGAGTCCGACCCGACAAACGGCAAGCTCTCCCACGCCTCGCCCGTCGGTCGCGCCGTCCTCAAGCGGCGGGTGGGGGACAAGGTCACCGTCTCGACGCCCCGCGGCTCGACGGAGTACGAGATCGTCAACGTCGAGATCGCTAGCTAGGGCGTCGCGGATCACAGTTCCTCAAGACTTTTAGCGAACTTGGAATGTTAGCGTGGAGCACCAGGTGAGCAGCACTCCCATACCCAGTTGGGCGGAGAGGGTCGCGGAAGGGCTCGGGGAGGGCCCGCACGTGGTGGTAACGGGGATCAGCGTCTCCGGCAACATCCACGCCGGCAACCTGCGCGAGGTCCTCGTCGGCGAGGCGGTGGCGAACGCTCTTAGGGCCCGCGGCGAAGAGACCCGTTTCGTCTTCCACGCCGACACCATCGACCCGTTGCGCAAGATAGCCCCCGGCATCCCGGAGAGCTTCAAGGAGTTTATGGGGCACAGCCTCTCGCGCGTCCCCGACCCCGAGGGCTGCCACGTCTCCTACGCCGAGCACTTCCTCGCCCCCTTCGAGGAGGCGCTGCGCGAGATGGAGATGGACATCGAGGTCCTCCGCTCGCACGAGCTCTACGAGAACGGCGTCTATACGGACGTGACCCAGGAAGCTCTCGAACACACGGATCGACTGCGCGAGATCCTGCAAGAGGTCACCGGGCGTGAGATGCCCCTGCACTGGTCGCCGTACCTGCCGCGGGCGGCGTCCGGGGATCTCACGGGGAACCGCGTCGTCGAGCATCTGCCGGAGGAGAACAGGGTCGTCTTCGTGGATCGGGGGGGCATCGAGGGCACGGCGGACTACACAAAGGGCGAGGGCAAGCTCGGCTGGCGGGTAGAGCTGGCGGCGCGGTGGAAGGCGCTTGGCGTGACCTTCGAGCCCTTCGGCAAGGACCACACCACCAGCGGCGGCTCGACCGAAACGGCCGATCGCATGGCCCGCGAGGTCTTTCACTACCCAGTGCCGGGTCGCTACGAGTACGAGTGGATCGGGCTCAAGGGCAGAGGCGATATGAGCAGCTCAAGGGGCATAGTGCTGCTCCCGAAGGACCTCCTGAGGATCATGCCCCCCGATGCTCTGCGGGTTATGGTGCTCGGTCGCAACCCCGCCCGCAGGTCCGACCTCGAACTGGAGAGCGGCTTCCCGCGCTTTATGGATGAGTATCAGGCCTCCGTCGAGGAGAGGACCGTCCCCTTCAACCACCTGCTCACCGTCGCCCAGACGGTCGGCGCCGACGTCGAGGCCGCAGCCGAGATGCTCGGGCGGGGCGGGTACGAGGAGGCTGCGAAGGACCGGGAGAAGCTCGCGCACGACCTGGCCCGCGCCCGCGCCTGGGCCGAGGAGTGGGCGCCGGAGTCCATGCGGGTGCGTCTACTCTCTCGGGAAGAGGCGAGTGAGGCGGCGAGGGATCTGGACGCCGAACAGCGCGAATACCTCGCCGCGGTCGCCGGCAAGCTGAGCCCTGAGCTCGATGGGATGGCGGTGCAGGATCTCTTGTACTCCACGGCGGTCGAGCGGGGGCTCAAGCCGAAAAGGGGCTTCGCTGCCCTCTACACGGTCCTGCTGGGCAAAAAGAGCGGCCCCAAAGCCGGGCCTTTCGTCGCCGGACTCCCCGTCGAAGTGGTGCAGGAGAGGTTCTCGGTGTGATGCGGGACACCGAATGTGTGGGGGAGGAGCGGTAAGCTCTCTCTGTGACCGCTACAGAGGGTGGTCGAGGCGGTGCCCGCACAAGGTGTAGCGCTGAGAGCGTAAAGGGGCGAGCATGACCGTACCGAACGGGCGAAACCTTTGTATACTCTATGGTAGGCGGCGCGCTAGAGAGGCACGTTATTTCGAAAGGCAGATTTTCGCAGATGTATAATCCGTCAATCTCAGATCATCGTATACAGAAACAGACAGTCACTGCACCCGACACCGTGAAGGACCCTCGGAGTGGAGGAGGATCCCGCTAATGTTCGAACGGTTCACGGAACGGGCCCGGAAGGTCGTGGTTCTTGCCCAGGAAGAGGCCCGGCACTTCAACCACAACTACATAGGCACTGAGCACCTTCTCCTGGGGCTCCTCCGCGAGGACGAGGGGGTGGCGGCCCGCGCGCTGGCCTCCCTCAACGTCACCCTGGATGAGGTGCGCGAGCAGGTCGAGTCGATCGTCGGCTACGGCGAGGAGGGCACGGGGGCCCAGGCGCCGTTCACCCCGCGCTCGAAAAAGGTCCTGGAGCTCGCCCTCAGAGAGGCACTGCAGCTCGGGCACAACTACATCGGAACAGAGCACATCCTGCTCGGGCTGGTCAGGGAGAGCGAGGGCGTCGCTGCCCGCGTTCTCAGTAATCTGGATGTCGATCCCGACAAGGTCCGCCGGGAGGTCGTGCGGATGCTCGGCGGCGGCCGCGGTCGCAGCCGGGGCGGCGGCGAGGCCGCCGGGCGGGGCGTGGAGGCCAAGCGGCCCAAGACGAGGCAGCTCGACCAGTACGGGCGCAACCTCACGGCCTACGCCGAGGAGGACAAGCTCGACCCGGTTATAGGGCGCGAGCAGGAGATAGCGAGGATCATGCAGATCCTCGTCAGGCGCACCAAGAACAACCCCGTCATCATCGGCGAGCCGGGCGTCGGCAAGACGGCCATCGTCGAGGGCCTCGCCGAGGAGATCGCCGAGGGGCGCGTCCCCGAGATCCTCGCCGACAAAGAGGTCTACACGCTCGACCTCGGGGCGCTGGTCGCGGGGTCGAAGTACCGTGGCGAGTTCGAGGAGCGCCTCAAGAAGATCATGAAGGAGATCACCGACCACGGCGACATCATCCTGTTTATAGACGAGATCCACAACCTGGTAGGGGCGGGCGCAGCCGAGGGCGCCATAGACGCCGCCTCCATCCTCAAGCCGGCGCTGGCGCGCGGTGAGATCCAGGTCATCGGCGCCACCACCATAGACGAGTACCGCAAGTACGTGGAGAAGGACAAGGCCCTCGAGCGCAGATTCCAGACCATCCAGGTCGGCGAGCCCTCCGTCGCGGAGACCGAGCTCATCCTCAAGGGCCTGCGCAGCAAGTACGAGGATCACCACAAGATCGAGATAACCGACGAGGCCCTGAAGGC
>JALYGY010000068.1 GCA_030776865.1 Actinomycetota bacterium
ACCGTTCCTTCTTGGGCCATATGCTGGAGCCCGCCTTTCCTGTTCCTGGGCCTGATCAACGAAAAAGCCGCCCTTCTCTATCGGGCGGCGCTCCATCGACTGTAACCCACCTTAAATTGCGCCCGTACTATACCACAGGGGACGCAACCCCGAAGGAGCCCGGCTACGAGTCATAATTGGGGCGTTGCAGGGGTTTGCACAGGGTTGCGAATCCTTCATATCTAAGCGCTTGCTCTCTCCCCGGCTTGCCGCGTGTTGCAGCATATTGCGTTCGCGGAGGTGTCACACCCCCCACCCAACCGCAAACCCTCAACAACAATCGAATGCACCCACAACAACTCAAAGGGCCGGGACACAATGAGTCCCGGCCCTCGACATCACCTCAAAGAAAGTCGTTCTGAGGGTTAAGAGTTAGCCCTTATCTTGCGCTCGATCCGCGCAACAAGGCTCTCGCGATCCTTGTTGCGCCTCTCAAACTCGCGCAGCTTCTCGAGCTCCTCGGTGGAAAGGTCGGCGAGCTTCTCGGTGATCTCCGCAACGGTCAACGCCTCGTAGTCGTCGGTCTCCAGGGAGGCGAGCACGCTGGTGCGAAGCTCCACCTCGCGGGTGGCCTCCTCGGTCTTACGGAGAACCTCCTCGGTCCGCTCGGCGGCATCCTCGGCAACCCGCAGCCCCTGCCTGCCAACCTGCTCGCTGGCCTCCACACCCTGCTCGACAACCCGCCGGGTAGCCTTCAGGCCCCGATCAGTTGCCTGCTGGAAAGTCCTTATACCCTCCTGGGTGTAGTCAAAGGGTGAAAAGAAGAAGCTCTCGTAGGCATCGGTCCACCCCTTAACAAGGGACCGGAAGGCCTCCTGCTGCTTGCGGGCGCTGCGAGCGAAGGCCTCCGCTGTTCGCACGTTGCGCTCGGTCTGCTCCCGCAGAGCCTCTGCACCCTCCCCCAGCCAGTCCTGGACAAAGCGGGCGTTGCGCTGCTGAAGCTGCGCCACCCTCACGCCACTGGCGAACCACTGCTGGGCCGCCTTGACGTTCTCCTCCTGAAGCCTCAAGAAATCCATCCCCTCCCGGGCCAGCCCGACGCCGCGCCTCTGGGCCGCCGCGTAGTTCTCGCTGAGGGCCTCAAAGGAGTCGCGCTGGGCCTCGCTCATCTCCCGGGCCGTGCGCATCGTCTTCTCGATGTTCGTGGTAATAGCCACCGGCTTTCCTCCATCGTAGTAGGTCTTTGCCACTATATTCTTACCACACATATACGCATCTTGCACTCTATGAAAGTTCTAGACGCGGCGCTTTGGTGAACAACCTCACACCGACGGAGATGCTTTTCTTCACTTTCTAGAGGAGCGCAGAGGTACAGGCGCTTGACGATCGGGGTCGCGAGAGGGTCTAGTCAGGCATCAGCCACTCCGACCTACTTGAGACAGCGAACTCAGCAAGTATATGCTACCGTCCGCATGGATGGCGAGGGGCTAACGAATTGAGTGAGACAGAGAAGATCACGATCAATCTGGGCTTGGTGGATCTTGGGCAGATCGACCTGCTCGTGCAGGAAGGCTTCTACCAAAACCGCACCGACTTCATCCGCACGGCTATCCGCAACCAGCTCAACGCGCACGCCGATGCGGTCAAGCAAACGGTGGCGCGCAAGGAGCTGGTGCTTGGCCTGCAACACTACACCCGCCGTGACCTGGAGGCGGTGCGTGCAGCCGGTGAGACGCTGGAGATCAGGGTACTGGGCCTGGCGAGCATCGCCAACGATGTCCCACCGGAGCTGGTGCTGGAGACCATCGATTCCATTGACGTACTGGGAGCATTCCGGGCGAGTCCAGATGTCAAGGCGGCGCTAGCAGGACGGATTCGGCCTACGTAAGGCGGAATATGGACGCATTACCGTTGGCTGGCCGTCACCGTTTGGTCCTCACGATCCAGACTTTCTGGCTTTCTTCTCGACGCTAGCAGACCTAGGTGTATTCGGCAAGACGCTGCACAAGCATCGCCACGGGTTGAGCCGCAAAGACGCCGGCCTCACCTTGACTTCGGGCGCGTTCTAACGCCTCATAGTCTTATAGATCCTCGATCTGTTCTCCCCCGGCACCCACGCAGTAGCGCCTGATCTCGTTCTCCCTAAATCAAAACCCACGTGCCATTTTTCCGCAGCAGATGGCGCCGTTTGCTTGACAGAGATCTCTCAGGGTGTAATCTACCATCCATATAGATGGTATATAGATGTTGAGCAGCTGGCAAGAGAGGAGAATATGGCTATGAGCGACCAGATGCAGGGCGGCCTTGCGGAGGCGATGCGCCTCGTGCAGGAGGGCGAGCTGGCCGAGGCGACCGCACTCATCCAACGCACCCTCGGGGGTAGCTCCCTCGGAACAGGATTCGCCCCGGTGGCTTCGCCGGATGCCCGCAGCGGTGCCGGCGCGCCGATAGATGTGGAGAGTAGCGTCGTGGACGAAGCTTCGCATGCTAGGGCGGCTAGTCGGCCTACGGCAGGGAGTGGACCGGCCGCAGCCCCGCGAACCGCCGCTTCGCCCCTGCTCTTCGGCAGCGTGCCCTTGACCATTGCCGACGGGCAGCCCTTAACCGTGCCTGACAGCATGCCCTTGACCATGCCCGGGGGCCTGCCCGGTCTGCCCGGCACTATGCCCAGGCCGCAAGAAGGAGAGACCGATCCGGCTGTTGTCCCGACGGGTGGACGGTTCGTCGAGCGCTCCTACACCAATCAGGCCGGGACCCGTTCTTACAAGCTGTACATCCCGAGCGGCTACGTAGGCCAGGAAGTGCCCTTGGTGGTGATGCTCCACGGCTGTACCCAAAGCCCGAGCGACATTGCCGCCGGAACCCGCATGAACGCGCTCGCCGAGGAGCAAATCTTTCTAGTGGCCTATCCTGCACAGGCCCAGGACGCCAACATGAACAAGTGCTGGAATTGGTTCAAGGTTTCAGATCAGCAGCCCGGGCGGGGAGAGCCGTCGCTGGTCGCCGGGATCACGCGCGAGATCATCGACGAATTTACCGTCGCCGATGGCCGGGTGTACGTGGCTGGTATGTCCGCTGGTGGGGCGATGGCGGCGATCATGGCCGAGGCCTACCCTGACCTCTACGCCGCGGTGGGCGTCCATTCTGGACTCGCCCCCGGCGCGGCCCACGACATGCCCTCCGCGTTCGCCGCGATGCGCCAAGGGGGGCCGGCTACCCCACGGCGGGGCGTTCCCACCACAACAGGCACAGGGGAGTCCGCCCGGATAGTGCCGGCGATCGTGTTCCACGGGGATCACGACAAGACGGTTCACCCGCGCAACGCCGATCGCTTGCTCGAACACTACTACTGCACCGCCGAGACCACTGGTAGCCGAGACGAGGCGGGCGGAGCGACGCCGCGCGGGACGGTGCGTCGGGGACAGGTTTCCGGCGGGCATGCCTACACCCGCACCACCTACCGCGACGCCGGAGGGCGAGCCATCGTCGAGCGCTGGACCGTCTACGGACTCGGGCACGCGTGGTCGGGTGGTAGTTCCTCCGGCTCGTACACTGATCCCAGGGGCCCAGACGCCTCCGCAGAGATGGTGCGGTTCTTCAACCAGCACTCGCAGCGGGAACCGATGGGGTTGGCGAGCGATTGATGGGGGCGGAGAACACCCGGCCAGGGATGCGCCTTTGGTTTGCCTGGTCCGATCGTCTTGCAGTGTACGGGCTGGCAACGGTTCCAATGCTGCGCTTCGGTCAAAAAAGGGCCGAAGGTAGTGGAAGGTGCCTTCTCCGAGTTCACAATTCCTCAGAGGAGGATGTATCCGATACGCCCGGCGGCTCGACATCATCGTAGATGCGCCCAGCGGCTAGCAGTCCGCTCGTCCCGCGCTCGTAGACTGCGACGCCAGCCTGCGGAGGAAGCTCCATGTATCCCCAGCGTACGCAGTTGTACTCGACGGCGCACCGCACGCCGTCGTCGGTTACGGTGCAGTGCTCCAGCCGGATGCCACCGCTGGCGAACATGAGCGAGTAGAGTTCGCGCAGCTTCTCCCTGCCCCGGTAAACGTACTCCCCGCCGCTGGGCTCGCGGGCGTAAGCGTCCTCCTCGTAGGTGGCCAGCACGGCGTCGAGGTCCCCGACGGCCAACGCCCGCTGGTACTCGCCCACCACATCGGGCACCACTATGTTCGGGTTGCGAGGCAGCAGCGGCTCTCGCAACCGGTGACCGCCGGTGAGCGGCCACATGCTGTGGTAGACGCGGATGGTCTTCAGCGTGCGGTCGGGGTTGCGGTCGCTCACGACGGCCACGGGCAACTCGACCCGCTCGCCGGCGTCTGAGAGCAGGTACAGCACCACCTCCTCGACCGTGCGAGTGGGGGTGCGCGTCAGTGCCACGTTCTCCACAACGGCGTCGCGCTCGCGCAGCCAGTCTGTCGTCCCGGAGACGAAGGCGCCTAACTCCCTAGCACCCTCCACGTATCCGACGCGCGGAGCGTTTACTCGGGGCTCTCCGGCGAAGGAGCGTATGAGAGCGTCGGGTTCGTCGGCCAAGATCCCCTCATAGTAGGGGACGGCATCGTTGGTAAGTGCAGCCTCCTCCGCGTGTAGCGATTCGGCTACGGGGGTGGTGAAGAGCTCTGGCATCCAGGGCATCGGGACCTCCTCTAAGGGCTAACGGGCTGCGCACAACCCTAATAGACTACGCCATTTACCGAAGCTCGGGGCACAAGGCATGAGCGAACGCCGGAGCCCCTAACTCGTCTCTTAGGAGGCCCCGGCCCGCTAATGCGCCCCTTGCACCGCCTGCCCGGACTGGTCAGTCACCTGTCCCGCAGCCTCCTGCGTTCCTCCGCCTTGCTGCTGAGGCCCGCCACTCTGGACCTCTGAGGTGCTGGACTCCTCGACGGTCTCCTCGGTCTCGGTGGAAGGAGGAACCTGCAGGTTGATGAGACTCCCATCAGGACCGACCTGCAAACCGAGCCGCAGGGATGGACGAGGCGTTGGGCTAGGCGATCTACTCCGGTCGGTCGTTTCTCCTCGGTGCCGGGTCGGGGCGCAGCCACAAAGAGACGTAGGCAGGCTGCATCGTCTCCCTCACCACCCCTACGAGCTCGGCGTTCAAGGCATCTAGGTCCGTCTCGTCCCTGAGCTTGGCCGAGAAGGCTTCCAGTGTTTTGGCCGCGTCGTATTTACGGCGGTAGAAGCGCCTATCAATGAAAGCCTGTATGCGCTGTCTTAGAGGGTTGAAGAGGACAGCTATCACTAGCGTGGAGACTACAACGGCGAGTTGTAGCTGCTCCTCCTGGCCGGTGAGGGCTCGGAGGATGGTCTAGGTCGTTGCCACACCACCGAAGTACATCAGCGCCAGCGTGCCCGTGAGTGTACCGTAGACGAGGGTACGGTTTATGGGGAAGTCTATGTCGTAGAGGTGGTACCTCACTACCGCTATGGCCGTGGCCACACCCGTGGGTAGTAAAATCGCGCAAGCAAGCTCGAAGGGAGGAAGGGTGGATGAGCCGCCTACGACAACCGGCGAGGGCACTAGGTTACCGGGGTTCCGCGGCGTAGACCACGTCGGCATCACCGTGCCGGACATAGAGCAGGCAACAGCGTTCTTCGTCGATGTACTCGGCTGCGAGCTACTCTACGAGCGTGAACCTCCAAGGGATGACTCCCCGCGGGATCGGCTCGGGGTGCCCGCCGGCAGCCGAATCCAGGCGGTCCACTTCCTGCGTTGCGCCAATGGCGCGAACGTCGAGCTATTCGAGTTTTACTCACCTGACCAGCGTGAGGACTTCCCGAGACCGAGCGACGTCGGGATACAGCACCTGGCAGTTTACGTTGACGACCTGGACACTGCCGTAGAGCATCTGCGCCGCCACGGGGTGAACCTCATGTCCGGTCCTAATCCGTTGCCAGGACCAGAGGCCGGGGAGGACAACCGGTTCATCTACGCGCGGATGCCGTGGGGCTTGACCGTTGAACTCATCAGCTACCCCGCGCCGATGGCCTATGAGCAGCACAGCGACGCCCGCCGCTGGAGACCGCCTACCGATCGATAGCCGCTCAGGTGTTCTATCCGCCGAAGTGCCTGTCGGTAGTTTGTTGAGGAAGGGTATGCGAGCTAGGATTGCCTGAAATAGGTGTGGTCGATCCCCGTAAACGCGCTTATATTCGGCCAAGAATCAGTCCTCCCGAGGCGCAATCGAGTCCTTTCTCTCAAACCAACAAACCACTGCTATAGCGGTTTGCGATGATATTGACCCAGTAACTCACGAATTCATGAACCCTTGCGGGGCTGTTCTTGATCAGCCGTTATGCACCATTAGTGAGATACCGGCCAACTACACTGCAAACCGCTATAGGGGTAATATTTTGTCGGTGGTAGTTAGCTGACGGCATCCCCAGCTATACACCCGAATCGCTGCTAACTCGATCACGCTCCTCATTCTCTAATATCCGGCGCTTACGCATCTGACAAAGCGTGCTCGCAGACGACTAGCAGGTACTCAACCGCCTCCGGCGCCAGACGTTGGCGTCATTATCTCCACCACTGCAACCTCAGTGCCCGAACCGAGGCACTCAGAAGGGGTATTCGGGTACCTCGCTCCGCAAGGTCACCCACTGGGTCTCGGTGAAGGCCTCGATGTTGGCGGTGGGTCCTCCGAAGCGCGAGCCGGTCCCGGATTCGCGCACACCGCCAAACGGTGCCACCGCCTCGTCGTTTACCGTCTGGTCGTTGATGTGGACGATGCCGCTGTGGATGCGGTCCGCGAGCTCGAGGCCCTTCAGGGGGTCTCGGGTGAAGATCCCCAGCGACAGGCCGTAGGAGTTTTCGGCGGCGAGCTCGGCTGCCTCCTCGGGCCCGGAGAAGCGCATGACGGGTGCGACGGGACCGAAAACCTCCTGCGTCCAGGCGGGCGTCTGAGGCGTGACCTCGGTAAGCACGGTCGGCTGGTAGAAGAGCTGTTCATAGGTGCCGCCCGCGGCCAGGTGTGCCCCCGCATCCACGCTAGCGGTCACCAGAGCGTGTATGTTGTCGCGCTGGTCGCTGTCGATGACGGGGCCGAGCGCGACCTGCTCGGTCGCCGGGTCGCCGACGGGTAGCGCGGCTGCACGCTCGGCCAAGCGCTCGACAAACTCGTCGGCGATGCGTTCGTGGACCAGGTGGCGTCCGGTTGTCATGCAGATCTGGCCCTGGTGCAGAAACGAGCCCCAAGCGGCAGCTGAGACCGACCGGTCGAGGTCGGCGTCGTCGAGGACGATCAGCGCCGAGTTACCGCCGAGCTCGAGGTGCGCGCGCTTGAGATGTCGCGCCGCCGCCTCGCCCACCTTGCGGCCGGCGGAGGTCGAGCCGGTGAACGAGATAACCCCGACGTTGGGGTCATCGACGAGGGCCTCGCCAGTCGCCGCGTCGCCGGGCAGGACGTGCAGTACCCCCTCGGGTAACCCGGCCTCCTCGAAGACCCGGGCGATCGATACGCCCCCGCACACAGCGGTACGCAGGTCTGGCTTGAGGACGACGGCGTTTCCAAGGGCCAGTGCCGGCGCCACCGAGCGGATAGCGAGGACTAAAGGAAAGTTAAACGGCGCGATGACGCCCACGACACCGACCGGGATGCGGCGGGCCAGGCTCAGGCGCGGCTGCGCGGTGGCGAGGATCTCGCCGGTCGGATTCGAGGGCAACGCCGCCGCCTCGTAGCACTCCTGAGCGGCTACGTGGGTTTCGGTCGCCGCCTTCGCGGGCACGGACCCTGCCTCGCGGACCAACCAGCCCTCGACCTCAGCGGCGTGCTCCTCCCACAACGTCCCCGCGCTGCGCAGCACCGCCGCGCGCTCCTCGTAGGAGCGACGCGCCCAGTCGCGCTGGGCCTCGAGCGCGCCAGCCGCCGAGCGAGCGATATCGTCCGGCCCGGCGAAACCGATCCGGCCGATCTCCTCACCCGTCGCGGGCTCAACGACCGCGGCCTCACCGCCACCCGCGGAACGCCACTGACCCGTAAAGATCGAACCCGACCATACCTGTGCTTCAAGCAGGCTCAACTTTCTCCACCTTTCTTTCTGATGTCTGAGTATGTTGCACTAACGGCGCCCAACAAGGGGCGAGGATGATTGGTGTTTCGCTGCTGAGGTGCAGCCCACGCGCAGGGAGCGGGCGCTTCCCAGACGGCGGTTCCCTTTCCTAGAACGCTCACATTCGGTCTCCTCCTTTTTTTCAGGTTTTCAGGCTGTGTCGCTAAGAGCACCGCGCGTCGCTTGTTCCTGCTCGGGCACGGGGATACCAGGAGGCGGCTCCATGGGAAGGCCAACGTAGTTCTCCGCCAGGGTCGTCGCTGCGGCCCGCGAACTAGTCACGTAGTCGAGCTCGGCGACCTGAAGGCGGTGCCGGAACGCGTCCTCTTCGTGGAAGCGGTGCAGCATGGATGTCATCCACCAGGAGAAACGCTGGGCCTTCCAGGCGCGGCGCAGACAGGTCTTGGAGTAGGCCTCAAGCAGATCGGTCCTGCCGGATGCGTAGAACTCGTTGAGCGCCCGGGTGAGGACACGGACGTCGGCGACGGCCAGGTTCATCCCCTTTGCCCCGGTTGGCGTCACGATGTGCGCGGCGTCCCCGGCGAGAAAGAGCCTACCGTACTGCATCGGCTCGACGATGAAGCTGCGCATCTGCACGATGCCCTTCTGGGTGATCTTTCCCTCCATGAGCGTCCAGTCCCCTTTGTCGATGGCGGTGCGGGTGTGGAGCTCCTCCCAGATCCGATAGTCGGGCCAGTTGGCTACGTTGTCGTTGGGGTCGCACTGGAAGTAGAGGCGTTGGATCTCCGGCGAGCGCGTGCTCACCAGCGCGAAGCCTCGTTCGTGGAGGTTGTAGATCAACTCCTCAGACGACCGAGGCGACTCGACGAGGATGCCGAACCAGCCGAAGGGGTACTTACGCTCGTACTCGGTGCGCGCTCCCTCCGGAATAGAGGGCCGGCACACCCCGTAGAAGCCGTCGCACCCGACGACGAAGTCGCAGCGCAGCTCTTGATCGTCCCCGTCCTTACGGTATCGGATGGCCGGCTCCTCGGATTCGACGCCGCGGACATCGACGCCCTCGGCCGCAAAGAGTACTTGTCCCCCCGCCTCGAGCCGGGCGCGTACGAGGTCCTTTACCACCTCGTGCTGGCCGTACAGCGTGATCGCGCGCCCGCTGGTGAGGTCGCTCAGGTCGATGCGGCGCCTGCGGCCGTCGAACTGCAGGTTTATCCCGTGGTGGACGGCTCCCTCCTCCCGCATCCGATCTCCGAGGCCAGTCTCGATCAGCAGATCGGTGGAGCCCTGCTCGAGCACCCCCGCCCGGATCTCCGACTCCAACTCCTCGCGACTGCGGCGCTCGAGCACGACCGACTCGATGCCCTGCAGGTGCAGCAGGTGCGAGAGCAGCAGCCCCGCAGGCCCACCTCCTACGATTCCTACCTGTGTGCGCACGAGTGTTACTTCTCCTTGACTCGCAAGACCACCCTTACCCTATCCAGACCTCGCTCAACCGGGTTCCCCTTCGAGGCGTATCTGTGCAGGTGTGAGCCCTCCACTCTCGCCCCTTGGCTCTCTGATGAAGAGGAGCAGAGCACGAAGCTGATCAGGATATTCGTCCTATCATCGTGGTAGTTGAAGACCATCATCTCGGTTCGCCCTGTCGCCCCCCGGAGCCTCGTCGTACTCGGAGAGGACGCGCTGCGCGACGGCGAAGGCGGAGTTGGCCGCCGGTACCCCGCAGTAGATGGCGCTCTGGAGCAGAACCTCCCTGATGTCCTCCTCCGTAAGGCCGTTGCGCAGCGCCGCGCGGACGTGCATCTCTAACTCCTCGAGCCTGCCCAAAGCCACCAGCGCACTCAGGGTGATGGCGCTGCGCATCCTGCGATCCAGACCTGGGCGCGCCCAGATCTCACCCCACGCGTAACGGGTGATGAGGTCCTGGAAGTCAGCGGTGAAGTCTGTGCTGCGCTCGAGGGCGGCGTCTACGTGGTCGTCCCCGAGCACCTCGCGTCGGATTCGCATGCCGCGGTCGCGAACCGGGTCGTTTACCGGTCCGTCCGCGGCTCGGCCACCTTCGAGGTGATCGAGCACCGCCCGCGTCACCGCCTCGGGCTGCTCGACGTTGGCCAGGTGCGCCGCCTGGGGGATGACTACGAGCTGCGCGCCGGGGATCGAGTCGCGGATGAACTCCGCGTGATGCGGCGGGGTAGCGGGGTCGTCGGCGCCGGCGATCACGAGCGTGGGGGCCTGGATCGCGCCCAGCCTACCGCTCAGGTCCATGTCCCGGACCGCCTCGCAGCAGCCCGCGTAACCCTCGGCTGGCGTGCCCCGCAGCATCCGTGCGGCCCCCTCGACGGTTTGCGGGCGGCTCGCGTGGAACGCCGGGGTAAACCAGCGCTCCACCACGGCGTCGGCGATCGCGCCCATGCCGTCCGCCCGAACCGTCTGTGCGCGCGTCTCCCACATCTCGGGCGAACCGGGCTGTGCCGACGTGCAGCAGAGCACGAGGCGATCTATGCGCTCGGGGGCCTCGCTCGCCAACCACATGCCGACCATCCCCCCGATAGAGAGGCCGCAGAAGGAGACTCGTTCGACCCCCAGCACATCGAGGAGCGCCAGTACGTCCCGCCCGAGGTCGTCGATCTCGTACGGTCCGGGAGGGACGGGCGAACCACCGTGTCCGCGGTGGTCGTAGCGCAGCAGACGGAAGCGGCTCTGGAGGGCAGGGGCCTGGTCGTCCCACACGCGCAGCGTGGTGCCCAAGGAGTTCGACAGCACGACCATAGGCGCACCCTCCGGACCGTCGAGTACGTGGTGCAACAGGACGGGAGAGTCCGTGGTCATGGCAGTCCTTCCTTGCGATAGAGCTCCAGAGCTCGGTCGACAAACACCTCGGCCGAACCGAGATAGCGTGCCGGGTCGAGCGCGGCGTCGAGCACCTCTGGCGTCAGCACCTCTCGCAGGGTGGGCTCGGCCAAGAGTTCCTCGCGCAGGGATCTCCCGCTCGCCAGCGTTCGAAGGGAGGCCGCCTGCACGAGCTCGTGGGCTTCCAGCCGGCCGAGCTTCTCCGCGACGATAGTCGCCACGTGCTCGGAGAGGAGGAGGCCACCTGTGGCGTCGAGGTTTTCGCGCATGCGGTCGCTGTGGACCTGCAGGCCCCCCACGGCCTCACGCGTCGCGGTAGCGGCCCCGCCGGTGAGGGCAAGGGCGTCGCTGAGAGCCTCCCACTCGGCGTGCCAGGCCCCCGCTGCGCGCTCGTGCTCCCCTATCATCGCAGCCTGGAGCGCGCTCGAGAGGTCCTGCACCCGGCGGGCGCTCGCGACAGCGGTCACAGACAAGACAGGGTTCCGCTTGTGCGGCAGCGTCGAAGAACCTCCGCGTCCGTCGCCGGGGGGTTCCGCGACCTCACCGACCTCCGTCTGCGTCATCAGCACCACGTCGAGCGAGATCTTCCCGAGGACGCCCCCGACAAGCGATAACGTAGCCCCGAGCTCCGAGATTCGGGACCGGTTGGTGTGCCACGGCACCACGGGCTCGGCGAGGTCCACCTCCCGCGCGAACTCCTGGAGGACCGAAACCCCGGAGCCGCCGAGCGAGGACAGCGTTCCGACAGCCCCGCCCAGCTGCGCGGCGAGCCCAGTAGTGCGCACGTCGAGCAGCCTCCGCCTCGTCTCCAGGACCGAGACGAGCCAGCCTGCGGCCTTGAGGCCGAAGGTCGTCGGTAAGGCCTGCTGGAGGAGCGTCCGGCCCGCCATCATTGTCCCGCGGTGGGCATCGGCCAGCCGGGCGCAGGCCGTCGAGAGCCCGTCGACCTCGACGAGCAGGAGGTCGAGCGCCCGCCGCGCGACGAGCATGGTGGCGGTATCCGTGATGTCCTGGCTCGTCGCTCCCTTGTGGACGTACCGGGCGGCATTTTCGGATACCTTGGAGACCGCCTCGGTGAGCGCCCGCACGAGCGGCGGCACGGGGTTACCCGCTGCGCGCCCCTGGCGTCCGATCTCCCCGGGATCGAAAAGCCTCGCGTCGCAGCGGGAGGCGATGGCTTTGGCGGCCTCCGCGGGGATCAGACCGGCCCGCGCCTCCGCGATGGCCAACGCAGCCTCAGCATCCAGCATCGCTTGCAGCCACGCCTTCCCCGAGACGGCCTCCCGCAAACGATCCGGGACGAAGATCGGCCTGAACAGATCCTCTGCCATATCTAGAACCCGAAGAACGCGGTCTGGTTCTCGCCCTGGAGCCGGATGTCGAAGCGCAGGACGTCCCCTTCATCATGGGCTATGAGGGTCTCCCGAAGCTCCGGGTCCTCGATGGACGAGAGGACGGGGTCCGTGGCGTTCGCCTCCTCCTCGTCGGGGAAGTAGATGCGGGTTACGACGCGTTTGAGCAGGCCGCGGGCGAAGACGGAGACCATGATGTGTGGCGCCTGCTCGCCGACATGGTTTTCTTCAGCAGCGGGGACGGGGCCGGGTTTGACCGTCACAAAGGAGAACTTGCCGCCTACGGTCCCGGAACGCCCGAAGCCGGAGAAGCCTTCGTCGAGCGGCAGGTCCTCGCGGTCGTCTTCGGGGTGGTTGTACCGGCCGGCGCTATTCGCCTGCCAGATCTCGACCATCGCGTCGTGCACCGTTTCCCCCGCCCCATCGTATACTGCGCCCTCGATCCTTATCGCCGAAGGGTGGTCCGGCGGGACCAGCTCCGAGCGGTTCTCGTCGAGAAGCGCGCCGTGGAAGAAGGGGCCCACCGTCTGAGAGGGTGTGGGTTCCGGGGTCACTCGTGGTTCTCCACCGGGGTCGCGCCCCTTCCCTCGAGCACGATGTCGAACTTGTAGCCAAGTGCCCACTCCGGCTCCGTCGTTTCGAGATCGAAGGACGAGACGAGTCGCCTCCGGGCGTCTCTGTCACGCACCGACTGGAAGATCGGGTCCTGATCGAAGAGTGGGTCGCCGGGGAAGTACATCTGGGTTATGAGCCTGCTCCTGAAGGCCGGCCCGAAGAGCGAGAAGTGTATGTGGGCCGGGCGCCAGGCGTTGTGGTGGTTCTTCCACGGGTAAGCCCCCGGCTTGACCGTGACGAAGCTGTAACGGCCCTCGTCGTCGGTCAGGCAACGGCCCGCGCCGCTGAAGTTCGGATCGAGCGGGGCCGGGTGCCTATCTCCTTGGTGGGTGTAGCGCCCGGCGGCGTTCGCCTGCCAGATCTCGATCAGGCTTCTCCTGACCGGACGACCGTCGCCGTCGAGGACCCGCCCCGTAACGATGATCCTCTCCCCCAGAGGTTCGCCCCCGTGCTGGCGGGTCAGATCATTGTCCAGCTCTCCTATCTGGTCACGTCCGTAGGCCGGCCCGGTCGTGTCCGAGAGGGCCCTGGGGAGGATGATGAGCGGCTTCTTCGGAGCCCGCAAGCGCGTCGCCACGTAGTCCGGGTACAGGTACGGCGGCTGCCGGAGATCCCCCCGGTGGGAACTAGCGACACCACTCGAGGGTTGTCCTCTCACCCCTGATCTCCTTCTCTCAAGCTGACTTCTCGACGACCATGGCGATACCCTGGCCAACCCCTATACACATCGTGGCGAGCCCGTATCGGACCTCGGGGCGGCGCCCCATCTCGTGCACGAGGGTGGTCAGGATACGGGCCCCCGAGCACCCGAGCGGGTGTCCGAGGGCGATCGCCCCGCCGTTCGGGTTGAGCCTATCGTCCTCCGGGTCCATCCCCCACTCGTAGAGCACCGCCAGCGACTGCGCCGCGAACGCCTCGTTCAGCTCGACGAGCCTCACCTCCTCAAAGGCGATGCCCGCTCTATCCAGGGCTTTGCGCGTGGCTGGCACGGGCCCTATTCCCATCACTCTCGGTGGGACGCCCGCGCTCGCCATGCTCCGTATCTTCGCCAGCGGCTCGAGACCATGCGCCCGGGCGTATTCCGCAGCCACCACCAGCACCGCCGCTGCGCCGTCGTTGAGGGAGCTGGAGTTGCCGGCGGTGACGCTCCCTCCCTCCTTGAACGAAGGCTTGAGCTTGCCCAGATCCTCCAAGGAGGTGTCGCGCCTCGGACCCTCGTCGGATGCCACCACGGTCTCCTCGCCCTTGCGGCTCTTGACCGTGACCGGAACGATCTCCTGCCGGAACCGCTTCTCGTCCATGGCGGCTACAGCCTTCTCGTGGCTGCGCAGCGCGAAACGGTCCTGGGCCTCCCGGGAGATGTCGTACTCGCCGGCCAACCCCTCCGGCTGCTGCTCCTCGGCGGTGACGTGGAAACGCTCCTCGGCGAGGTTCTCGGCGGTCACGCCTAAAGTGTCGGTGTGTCCCATCGTCTCCATCCTGGGGTTGACGAAGCGCCAGCCAAGCGTGGTGTCGTACATCGTCAGGTGGCCGGTGGGAAAGGCGCGCTCTGGTTTGGGCGCCGCCCAGGGCGCCCGGCTCATAGATTCCACGCCGCCCCCGATATAGGCGGGCGCTTCTCCGAGCATGATGGCGCGCGCGGCGCTCGCCACCGCCTCGAGGCCCGAGCCGCACAGGCGGTTGACGGTGGCGCCGGCGATCTCCTCAGGGAAGCCTGCCAGGAGAAGCGACATCCTGGCCACGTTGCGGTTGTCCTCGCCGGCTTGGTTGGCGCACCCCATGTAGACGTCCTCCACCTCTTCCGGCGGGACGCCGGTCCTCTCCACGAGCGCCTCGAGGACCAGAGCCCCGAGATCGTCGGGGCGGACGGAGCTCAAAGAGCCGCCGTGCCTGCCGATAGGGGTGCGCACCGCGCCGACGATCCAGGCTTCGTTGATCTCTCGGTAGGTCACGCTCACGCCCTCCTTTCGGCCACGACCCCGGGACGCCGGCCGGCGTAGGCGTCCTCGAGTAGCCCGCGGATACCGGCCTCATCGACCGGCCGCGGGTTATCTCTCGGCGCCTCCTCGAGGATCAAGGCCACGGCCTCGTCCAGGTTTTCCTCTTTCATGCCAACATCCTTGAGGGCGGTGGGGGCGCCTATCCTCCTCGCCAAGTCATACAGCCCCGATGCAGCCTCTTCGGCGCCCAGGGCGCGGGCCACCCGTTGCATGACCTCCGGGATCGCCTCCTCGTTGAAGGCCGCGGCCTGGGGCAGGATCACGGTGTGCGTCTCGGCGTGGGGCAGATCGTAGGCGCCACCGAGGA
This sequence comes from Actinomycetota bacterium, assembly GCA_030776865.1. Classification (GTDB taxonomy): domain Bacteria; phylum Actinomycetota; class Rubrobacteria; order Rubrobacterales; family Rubrobacteraceae; genus JALYGY01. Next base: position 15,126 of record JALYGY010000068.1, read on the forward strand.
CGTGGCAGATCTTGTGGTGGATCGCTCCACCCGCTGCGGCAAACGCCGCTCCGGCAAGGTACGCCCCGTATAGCGTCTGGGTGCGGCCGTCGAGACCCTCTGGTCTGGAGACGGCCGCGGGGACCCCGCTCGCGAGTGCCCTTATGCCCTCTTCGGCCACAAGTGAGGTAAGAGGGTTCGCTCCGGGAGCGTAGAAGGCCTCTACGCAGTGCGCCATCGCGTTCATCGCGCTCGGTCCCGTGATGAAGCCCGGCAGCGAGAAGGTTAGTTCGGGGTCGTAGATTACGACTCTAGGCAGCACCTTCAGCGACTTGCCGGTTCGTTTGCGCTGCCCGCTCGTGAGACCGTAGACGGGGGTCATCTCCGATCCGGCGTACGTGGTTGGCACCGTGACGATAGGGAGTTCCGTCTCCAGCGCCACTGCCTTGGCGGTGCCGGTCGTAGATCCGCCGCCGACGCTGAGCAGGCAGTCCGCCCCTACCTCCCGCGCCGCGCTCCTCGCTCTCTCGGCGACCTCAATGGGCACGTGGGGTCTCACCCCGGTGAATCGGCCGACGAGTCGCTCACCGAGAGGGCGCGCCAACTCCTCGGCCAGCTCTCTCTCTTGCCCGGTAGCGACCAGCAGCACGCGTTCGGCATCGAGACGGCCCACCTCCTCGGCTAGCTTATCCCTGCTAGCACCCGCCCCGAAGACGACTCTGCCGGGCAGTGCCTCGTAGGTAAAGGCCCTCAAGACACCTCCTCCCTCGCGGCGGCGGTCCTCGCGTGCAGCTCGCGCAGGACCTCGAGCTCCTCGTCGGTCGGCGGCTCGGTGGTGATCACCTTCTCCGCCACCCGCAAGGGCCAGCCCGTGGCCTCGCGCGCACCCTCGACGCTCGCGCCGGGGTGCAGCTCCAGCAAGGTCAACTCCTTGGTCTCAGGGTCGGGCCTCAACACGCCGAAGTCCGTTATGACCGTCGTGGGGCCGGTGCCGGGATAGCCTAGCTCGGCCCGGGAGTCTCCCCCGTGGCGGTGCCCCACCGAGGTGACATAGTCCAGCCTCTCGACAAAGGAGCGCGGCCTCTGCCTCAAGACCATCATCACCTCCTTGGCCGAAGCGGCGATCTCGGGCGCTCCCCCGGCGCCGGGCAGGCGCACTTTGGGCTCTGCATAAGAACCTATGACGGTGGTGTTGATGTTGCCGTAGCGGTCGATCTGGGCGCCACCGAGAAAGCCCACGTCCACGCGGCCTGCCTGCAGCCAGTAGTTGAAGATCTCGGGCACACTGACCACCGAGTCGGCGTTTGTAGCGAGCACGCCATCCCCTATGGAGAGAGGTAGGGTCTCGGGCTTGGCTCCGATGGTCCCCGACTCGTAGACGAGCACGCAGTTCGGGGCGTGGGTGGCTCGGGCGAGGTTGGCGGCCTCGCTCGGAAGGCCGATACCCACGAAGCACACCGCGCCATCGCGCAGCTCGCGGGCGGCGGCCACGGTCATCATCTCGTCGGTCGTGTATTCACCAACCCGATCACTCATACCTCGATCACCCCCTCTTCCCGGACGCTCTCCAGATACTCGCCGAAGTCCTCGGCGCCCCTGACGTGTCGCTCCATCCACTCCTTGAAGCGCTCACGATCGCGGCTTACGGGGTCCCACGTCTCGTAGAAGGCGTTGTCGCGGTCGTAGTAGCCGTGCGCGTAGGAGGGGTGGGCGCCGCGGGGGACGACCGCGACCGCGTCGATCGCCACGTGCGGCAGCACTATCTGGAACGGTCGCGGCTCGAAGCTGTCCACGACTTCCTCGACGGTGACTATCGCTCGCCTGGCGGAGAGCACGGCCTCCTTCTGGATGCCGGTGATCCCCCAGAGCGCGACGTTACCCTTTTTGTCCGCCTGCTGGGCGTGGATTATGCCCACGTCGGGGTTGAGGCCCGGCACGGCCATCAGCTGCTCGCCCGTGAATGGACAGGTGATGGGAGCGATGGTGGAGGTTACCTCCGGCAGGTCCGTGCCGACGTACCCGCGCAACACGGCAAACGGCAGGTTGGAGGCTCCGGCCACGTAGCGGTTGGCCATCCCCGCGTGGCTGTGCTCCTCGATCTCCAAGGTACGCGGCCATCCATGCTCCACGGCGTCGCGAAAGCGGTGCAGGGAACCGACGCCCGGGTTGCCCCCCCAGGAGAAGATGAGCTTCTCCGCGCATCCTATCCCGATCATCTGGTCGTAGATGAGGTCAGGGGTCATCCGGATCAGGGTCAGGTTTCGCCGCTCCTGGCGGATGATCTCGTGCGCCGCAGCGGTTGGGATCAAGTGCGTGAAGCCTTCCAGGGCGACCGAGTCGCCGTCCTCGATCATCCCGGCTACCGCCTCGCGCAGGGTCGTCACTTCGGCCAATCAGCGGCCTCCTTTCCTAAGGCAACCCCCTGCAGGATTTTCTTCGCCACGGCGATCTCGTCGTCGTTTACGAGGGCTGGTCCTCACCTGACTGTCCTTCAGTTAGCTCCTCTCCCCTTTTGAGGGCGTCTTCGGGTATGGTCATTCGCTCGCTCCTTTCCCCAGCCTAGGTGCAAGGACGCGAACCCCACGATCGCGTTCGCTTGCGAAAGTGCCAGGAGATCTGATCTAGCCTTTCACCACTAACCCCCGTGCCCGTGCGAATCTGACGGTGTGGCGAGCGTTGGGTCATCGAGCTATCCGGAGGGTGGTTCCCCACCTCCTGTTCTTCACTCTTTCCCCTCACCTGTTATTCTAGGCCGCCACCACGTTATATGTCCAATGTTAATGAATGCTCTGGATTAACCCTGTCGTGGACCTGCGGCGCATGCGTTACTTCGTGGCGGCAGCGGAGGGGCTCAGCTTCGATCGGGCGGCTCAAAGGCTTCGTATGGCGCAACCGCCCCTGAGCAACGCGCGACGAGTAACCCAACTGCACCCGGTGGCCTGGCAAGCGCGCTCAGACTCCTACCGCGGGCATCTCTTGGAGGCTGGGAGAGCCGATAAGAAAACGACTATCCTTCGCTATCGTAGTAGCCGACCTCGGCGTCGTCCCGGAGAAATTTGCTGAAGGTCCTCTTCCCCTTCGGGCCTCCGGGCGCTGCTCCGCCGAAGATGCCCACCTTTCCAGAATCAGGGTAGACTAACACGTCCGGCTCCACCATCGTGGAGAAGCAGAGGTACTTCAGCACCGCCTCCGAAGAGTTGATGAGCTGGTGCGCACCCTCCGCCTTCGCGGGCAACGCCACGTAGTCACCCTCGGAGAGGAGGATCTCCTCCCCGCCGATGCGGAGAGTGCCCGAGCCCTCTAGCACGTAGATGGCCTCCTCGTTTGCGAGGTGGTAGTGGTAGGGCCAGGCCCGGCGCCCGGGAGGCACCTCATATAGGCTGCAGCCCAGCTTGTCGCTGCCAGCGGCCGAGCCCAAAGACTTGCGCCGGTAGCCGAACTTCTCCCCATGCGAGTGCTCGCTCCATTCCACATCCTGGTCACCGACCACGTTATAGTGGTCTGCCATACTGATTCCTCCTGCTCTCTAGCCTCAAGCCCCGCAGATCGGGGTGCGCGAACACCACCTTCATCATCATCTACTTGCCCAAGCCCTGCCCGCGGTGCGAAGCTATGGACCGTCTCCAGGTTCGACCTTGCCTTGTCCATGGTCATAAGATACGCCCCTCGTCGCCACTCGCGGGCTATGACGAAACCCCCTTTCCAACGATCGCCTGCGTCCTCGTGCTCAGCGCGGCCGCTCACCGCCCTCGGGGCCGTAGAAGATCACCCAGGTGCCGAAGTCGTCCGTGAAGTCCTCGAAGCGATGTTCTACCCCGGCCGGCACGAAGAGAACGTCACCAGAGGAGAAGGGGTGCTCCTTGTCTCCGTTGATGAAGGTGCCGCTGCCCCGCGCCACCACGTAGAGCTCGTCCCTGGTGTGGGGAGTCTGCTGATCGGTCCCGCGCGGCGCGTAGTACTTCACCACCATGGTCCCGTGAGACAGGACCTCGACGGAGCGTTGGCCCTCCGGCACGAGAAGGGTCGAGGCCTGCTCGACAGTCACCCGCCAGCGCTCGGCCTCCGGATGCGCTTTGTCCAACGTACTTACTCCTCTCTTTCGTTCCCACGTCTCGCTCGGATCCCGCGCGGGCCCGAACGGTCAGCGTGCTATCTCGCAACGCCGCCCGGCGCGAACGCGGCGGCGTCCTCGAAGAAGCCCCTCCGCCAGCTCTCGTATTGCGGGCGCCAGCCGATTTCCCTCTTGATCTTCTCATTAGAGGCCCCCCTGAGCCCTAGTGACCACTTGACGAGAGCATCGCCGGCGATCACTCGTGCTAAGAACGCGGGAACCCGCGGTGGCCGCTTCGCCCCGAGCGCCTCTGCGTAGAGAGGCATCCATTCCGCGGCGGTGGCGGGGTCGTCATCAACGACGTTGTAGATACCCGGCCTCGCCCGCTCAAGAGCCGCCACGGTCGCAGACGCGGCGTCGCCGACGTGGATGAAGGAGTACGTACCCTCCCCCTTCCCGATCAGCGGGTAGCGCCGTTTCCTAACTTGCCGACCGACGTCCCCGTCCTTTGCGTACCACGTACCCGGCCCGTAGAACATCCCGTAGCGCAGGACGATGCCCTCGAGCCCGTCCGCCGAGAGCACCGCGTCCTCGATCTCCCTCATCGTCTGGACGGCGGGCCCTATGGGCGCGGGAGCGTCCAGGTAGAGCGGTGCCTCTTCCGTCTTTACCGGCCCCCCCGTCGGCGCGTACCAGTAGGCGGCACCCTGGGCGAGGAAGCGGCTGACCCCCGCTCTGCGGGCGGCGTCGAGCAGGTTCCTCGTCCCCTCGCGCCGCACGCGGTTGTTGGCCGCGTAGTACTCCTTGAGCTTGCGCGGGTTCAGGCTCTGTGGAAGATCGGTGAGTTGGTTGATCACGGCGTCCGGCTCGGCTCGCGCCACGACCGTTCCCAACCGCCCGGCGTCGAACACGTCGCACACCACTGCCTCGGCGCCGAGATCGCTGAGCATACCGAGCTTCTCCTTCGACCTGGTTATCGCGGTTACCTGGTGGCCGGCCTCGACCAGCTGAGGAACGAGCCGCCCACCTATGGCTCCGGTGGCGCCTGCCAACAAGACTCTCACCGTCACTCAACTCCTTTCTTCCGGTACTTCGCTTACTGACTTAGTGAGGTTGGAGGTATCGCCCGCAGCTTGTCCGGATTAACGACTATGCGGACCCCCTGCAGGCGGCCGTTCGCGACATCGAGCGCGACTACGCTCGTGGGGCGGCCGTCCACATAGCCGACGACGCCGGGTCTCCCGTTGACCCTGGTAGGGCGGGCGGAGAAACCGGGCGGGACCGTGCGGAGCACCCCGAGGAGGAACCTCGC
>JALYGY010000069.1 GCA_030776865.1 Actinomycetota bacterium
AAAAGGAGGACGGCGCCATCAAGTGCGTCCTCAAGCCGTAGCCGTTGCCGGCGCAAGGAGGAGGTGAGCGGGATGCCACGGGAGCTTAGGGACTCCGTGGTCGTGATCACCGGTGCCTCGAGCGGCATCGGCCGAGCGGCGGCGCAAGCCTTCGCCGAGAAGGGGGCGAGCGTGGTGCTCGCCGCCCGCAGCGAACAGAGCTTGAGGGAGGCCGCCGCCGAGTGTGAGGCCGCAGGAGGACAGGCGCTGGCCGTTCCCACCGACGTCGCCGACGAGGAGGCCGTGCAGGAGCTGGCGCGCCAGACCGTCGACTACTTCGGACGAATAGACGTCTGGGTAAACAACGCCGCCGTCATGGTCTACGGATATTTCGAGGAGATCCCGTCGGAGGCGTACAGGCGCGTAATCGAGACCAACCTGTTCGGGCAGATCCACGGCGCTCGTGCCGTATTGCCATACTTCAAAGAGCAGGGCTCGGGTGTCCTGATCAACGTATCTTCGATGTGGGCCAAGATCTCCTCGCCACAGGTCAGCTCCTACGTGACGAGCAAATTCGGCGTTCTAGGATTTTCCGAATGCCTCAGGCAGGCTCTCCACGACGAAAAGGACATCCACGTGTGCACGATCCTGCCCGTCTCCGTCGACACGCCGATCTTCCGGCACGCGGGCAACTACACGGGTCGCGCCGCCAAACCGATCCCGCCGGTGCTAGACCCCAACAAGGTGGCAAGACAGATCGTGCGTCGCGCGCAGAGACCCAAGCCGGAGACAACCGTCGGACCGACCGGTTATCTGCTGGCGTTTGCGCACGCAGTCACGCCCAAGCTCTACGACTTTCTCGTCCCTTATATCTTCGACTGGGGCGCCTTCCGGTCTGAGTCCGCCGATGAGGGCCCCGGCAACGTCTTCGAGCCGATGCCGGAATGGAACCAAATTACGGGAGGGTGGCGAGACGACGGCAAAGTCCTGTTACGGCGCGCTGCCCTTGGGGGCGGCGCAGCGTTGGCGCCACTGGTCGCCTACTGGCTAATGCGCCGCCAAGCGTAAAGCAATCGCGGCGTGGTAAAGCTCGATACAAAAAACTTTACGAAACCTTAACCGTATCTTTACGGTTCCCTCACCGGCTACGACGAGTCTGTTGGTAGTCTGCGCAAGCAACGTCCTCGTGGAGGACAAAGCATAATTGACCGCCTTCGGGAAGGAGGGAGCATGGGTTTAAGAGATCTCATCCCGGCCTGGCCGGTCGTCCGCCAGTTCCGGGACGGCGACCCTCTGGGGCTCGGCGAGGCCGTGCGGTCTCCGCTCCAGGCCGGTCTCCTGCCGCGCACCAATGAAGCAGACAGGATGGTCAGCTCCATCTGCCCGTACTGCGCCGTCGGGTGCGGGCAGCGGATCTTCGTGAAGGACGACGAGATCACCCAGATAGAGGGCGACCCCGACAGCCCCATCTCTCGCGGCCGCCTGTGCCCCAAGGGCGCCGCCTCGCGCAACCTCGTCCAGAGCCCCATGCGAGAGTACAGGGTCAAGTACCGTAGACCCCACGGGAGGCAATGGGAGGACCTCGACCTTGAGACGGCGATGGACATGATCGCCGATAGGCTCATAGAGGCCCGCGAGGAGACGTGGGAGGATAAGCAGGAGATGGAGGAAGGCGAGGCCAAGCTCCACCGCACGCTTGGGTTCGCCCACCTGGGCGGCGCCACGCTCGACAACGAGGAGAACTACCTCATAAAGAAGTTCTTCACCGCGATGGGCGCCGTGCAGATCGAGAACCAGGCCAGGATATGACACTCCAGTACGGTCCCGAGTCTCGGGACCTCGTTCGGTAGGGGAGGGGCGACCACCTTCCAGCAGGACCTCGCCAACTCCGACTGCGTCCTGATCATGGGCTCCAACATGGCCGAGAACCACCCGGTGGGCTTCCAGTGGGTGATGGAGGCCAGACTCAGAGGGGCCAAGGTCATGCACGTGGACCCGCGCTTTACCCGCACGAGCGCGATGTCCAACCTGCACGTCCCATTGAGGGCCGGCACCGATATAGCTTTCCTGGGCGGCATTATCAACTACATCCTCGAGAACGAGCGGTATATGAGGGAGTACGTCGTCCACTACACCAACGCGCCGGTGATAGTCAACGACGATTTCGCGGACACCGAGGACTTGGGCGGCCTCTTCTCCGGCTACGACCCCGAGAGCCGCTCCTACGACGTCTCGACCTGGCAGTACAAGGGCGCGAGCGTGAGCGGTGCGGCGGGCAAGCGTGAGATGGGCGGCGTGACCGGCGAGCAGGCGCACTACGCCCAATCCAGCCAGCTCGAGCACGGGGAGCCGCCCGAGAGGGACGATACGCTCCAGAACCCCCGCTGCGTCTTCCAACTCCTGAAGAAACACTACAGCCGCTACACGCCCGAGATGGTCGAGCGGATCTGCGGCACCCCCAAGGAGCTGTTCTTGGAAGTCGCCGAGGCTTTATGCCAGAACTCGGGCAGGGAGCGCACCTCGGCGTTCGTCTACTCGGTGGGCTGGACCCAGCACACGGTAGGGGTTCAGTACATCCGCACCGCCGCCATCATCCAGCTCCTGCTCGGCAACATCGGACGTCCCGGCGGCGGCATACTCGCCCTGCGCGGGCACGCCTCGATCCAGGGCTCGACGGATATCCCCACGCTCTACAACATCCTCCCCGGCTACATCCCGATGCCCCACGCCCACGCACACGAAGACCTCGAGATGTTCGTCGAGCTCAACGCCGCCAGGAGTGGTTACTGGGGCAACATGAAGGCCTACACGGTGAGCCTCTTGAAGGCGTACTTCGGGGACGCGGCGACGGAAGACAACGATTTCTGCTTCGATTACCTGCCGCGTCTCACGGGGGACCACTCGATCTACCCGACGATCCTGAACATGCTCGATGGCAAGGTAAAGGGCTTCTTCGTAATGGGCGAGAACCCTGCCGTCGGCTCGGCGAACTCCAAGCTACACCGCCTGGCGATGGCCAACCTCGACTGGCTCGTCGTGCGCGACTTCTCAGAGACCGAGACGGCGGCATTCTGGTACGACTCGCCCGAGATCGAGACCGGAGAGCTGAAAGCGGAAGAGATAGGTGCCGAGATCTTCTTTATGCCCGCTGCCTCCCACACCGAGAAGGACGGTTCGTTTACCAACACCCAGCGCCTCCTCCAGTGGCACCACAAGGCCGTAGAGCCCAAGGGCGATTGCCGCTCGGAACTCTGGTTCATGTACCATCTCGCCAAGAAGGTCAAGGAGAAGCTCGCGGGTTCGCAGGACCCCAAGGACCGTCCTGTCCTCGACCTCGCCTGGGACTACCCGACGCAGGGTCCGCATGAGGAGCCGGACGCCGAGGCCGTGCTGCGCGAGATAGGTGGCTGGGACGCCGATGGCAACGCGCTCGAGAGCTACCTGCCGCTCAAGGACGACGGCTCGACGACGTGCGGGTGCTGGATCTACGCCAGCTGCTACGCCGAGGAGACAAACCAGACCGCCCGCCGCAAGCCCGGCTCGGAGCAGAGCTGGGTAGCCCCCGAGTGGGCCTGGGCGTGGCCGATGAACCGCCGCATCATCTACAACCGCGCCTCGGCAGACCCCGAGGGCAGACCCTGGTCGGAGCGCAAGAAGTACGTCTGGTGGGATGAGGAAGAGGAGCAGTGGGTCGGCCACGACATCCCCGACTTCAGCCCGACCAAGCGCCCCGACTACGAGCCGCCGGACGACGCCACCGCGGAGGATGCGATCCGGGGCGACAGCCCCTTCATCATGCAGGCGGACGGGCGGGGTTGGATCTTCGTGCCCGCCGGTCTCACCGATGGGCCCTTGCCGGCCCACTACGAGCCGCACGAGTCTCCCTTCGAGAACGCCCTCTACGAGCAGCAATCAAATCCGGCGCGCCAGCAGTTCCCGCGCCCTGAGAACCCCTACAACCCCTCCGACGGTCATCCTGGCGCGGGCGTGTACCCGTACGTGATGACCACCTACCGCCTCACCGAGCACCATACGGCTGGCGGCATGAGCCGCACGGTCGAGCACCTCTCGGAGCTGCAGCCGGAGATGTTCTGTGAGGTAAGCCCGGAGTTGGCTAGGGAACGCGGCCTCGAGCACGGGGGTTGGGCTACGATCATTTCCTCGCGCACGGCGATCGAGGCACGCGTGCTGGTCACCGACCGGATAGCCCCGCTGCAAGTCCAGGGCCGGACGATACATCAGGTCGGGTTGCCCTACCACTGGGGTACCAAGGGCCTCAGCACCGGCGGCTCGGCCAACGACCTCTTCCCGCTGGCGCTCGACCCCAACGTACACATCCAGGAAGTCAAGGCGGCGACCTGCGATATCCGGCCTGGCCGCAGGCCGCGCGGCCCCGCCCTGATCGAGCTCGTCGAAGACTACCGCCACCGCGCAGAGAGGACGGAGCGGGTGGGCGAGTTCAGTCGCCGCCTGGAGAACCAGAACGGAGGAGGGCAAGAGCAGTGAGCGATCCCCGCCCCACAATCCCGGGCTCCGGAGATTCGCCCCCTTCGGACGCGATGAACGTCGAGGGGAGAGAGACCCCGGAGACCCGGCCAGTGATACCGCTCGGCCAGAAGAGCTATGAGGATGGGCAGCCGCGCATGGGCTTCTTCACCGACACGACGGTGTGCATCGGGTGCAAGGCCTGCGAGGTCGCCTGCAAGGAGTGGAACGACGTCCCCGCGCTGCCCTTTGAGTTCACCGGCGACTCCTACGACAACACCGGTGAATTGGGGGCAAACTCCTGGCGCCACGTCGCCTTTATCGAGCAACGCAAGCCCATAAAGGTGCAGCAGGAGGCCGGGGTGATGGCACCGGCCACCGAAGGCGGCGGGGATTTCCGCTGGCTCATGAGCTCCGATGTATGCAAGCATTGCACGAACGCCCCCTGTCTCGACGTGTGCCCTACAGGGTCGCTCTTCCGCACCGAGTTCGGGACCGTCGTGGTGCAGGAGGACGTCTGCAACGGCTGCGGCTACTGCGTCCCGGCCTGTCCCTTCGGAGTCCTCGACCAGCGCGAGGATGATGGGAGGGTGTGGAAGTGCACCCTCTGCTACGACCGCACCAAAGACGGCCTCGAACCCGCCTGCGCGCAGGCGTGCCCTACGGACTCCATCCAGTACGGCCCTTTAGACGAGCTCAGGGAGAAGGCCAACGGTCGCCTGGAGATGCTCCACGAGGCCGGGGTCGACGACGCAAGGCTCTACGGGTCCGACGAGGCGGGCTATGGCATGGGCGCCTTCTTCCTCCTTCTCGACGACCCCGAGGTCTACGGCCTTCCACCCGACCCCGAAGTGGTGACGAGAAAATTCGAGAGCCTCTGGGGTCCGGCGGCAGTGGCGGCAGGCGCGATGGTCCTGGGCATCGCGGCGGCGTTCATCGGGGGTGCGAGGTGACAGAGGCCAGACCAGACCTCTCGGTGAGCAGGGACTCCGAGAACGGCTACCGCTCGTACTACGGACGACCCGTCATAAAGGAGCCGGTCTGGAGCTGGGAGATACCGTGGTACTTCTTCGCTGGTGGGCTCGCCGGGGCGTCGTCGGGGCTTGGGTTCGTCGCGGATCTTACGGGCAACCGTCGGCTCGGCCGCACGGCGCGGCTCGTCTCGCTCGCCGCTGCGAGTGCGAGCCCGATCCTCCTTATCTCCGATCTCGGCCGCCCCGACCGCTTCTACAACATGCTCAGGGTCTTCAAACCTACCTCGCCGATGAGCGTGGGCACCTGGATCCTCACCGCCTTCGGGCCCTCTACCGGGATCGCGGCCGCGAGCGATGTTCTGGGGATCTTCCCCAGACTCGGACGCCTCTCCGGGGGGCTATCCGCCCTGCTCGGGCCGGCGCTCTCCACCTACACCGCCGTGCTCGTCGCAGACACCTCGGTGCCGGTGTGGCACGTGGCCCGGCGGGAGCTTCCGGTTGTCTTCGCTGCGGGCTCTGCGGCGAGCGCCGGGGCCGCGGCGGCCATCCTCACCCCCGTGGAGTACGCAGGTCCCGCCCGTCGTCTGGCCGTCGGTGGGGCCCTGCTGGAGATCGGAGCCATGGAAGCGATGAAACGTCGGCTGGGCGGTTTCTTGGCAGAGCCCTACGAGGAAGGGGAGGCCGCCCGCTACGACAAGCTCGCCAAGACCGTCTCGGTCCTGGGGGCGGTGATTACAGGTTTCGCCGGTCGCAGGCGGCGCTCCACCGCGATCGCTGGAGGTGTACTGATCCTCGCCGGGGCCGCCCTTGAGCGTTGGTCGGTCTTCAAGGCCGGCTTCCAATCCGCGCGCGACCCCAAGTACACCGTGCGGCCCCAGCGCGA
>JALYGY010000070.1 GCA_030776865.1 Actinomycetota bacterium
CACTCCTTCGGCCCGGAGTCCCTGGGATGAGCGAACAATCCGCCAACGGAGGCCCCGGAAACGGTTTCCGGAGCGGTTTCGTCGCCGTCGTCGGACGGCCGAACGTGGGCAAATCCACGCTGGTCAACCGGCTCGTCGGGCAGAAGGTCTCGATCACCTCCCCCCGGCCCCAGACGACCCGTGGACCTATCCGCGGGGTCCGCGACGGACCCGGCTACCAGGTGATCTTCGTCGATACGCCCGGCTCCCAGAAGCCGCGCGACACTCTACGCGCCAGGATGCAGCAACAGGTACTGGATAGCCTCTCGGAGTCCGATGCGATCGCGTTCCTCCTCGATGCTGCGCAGGCGGCCGGTGGGATAGGTACCGGCGACCGCTTTGTGGCCCGTCTCGTCACCGAGTCCGGCACCCCCGCGATAGCCTGCATAAACAAGGTGGACCTCCTGCGTACCCGCGCTGAGGTGCTTCCGATCATCGAGGCGGCCTCGGAGCTGGGAGATTGGCGAGAGGTATTCCCAATAAGCGCGCGGGGCGGCTCGAACGTCGAGCCGCTGATGGAGGCGGTGATCGAACTCATGCCACCCGGACCCCGCTATTTCCCGGAGGGGATGGTTACGGATCACCCTGAATCGCTCATCCTCGCGGAGTACGTGCGGGAGAAGGCGTTGGGTGTTCTACGGGAGGAGGTCCCGCACGCGGTGGCCGTGGAGATCGAAGAGGTAAGGCCCAAGGAGAACGTCACCGTCGTCTACGCCACGATCCACGTCGAGCGCGCCACCCAGCGTATGATCGTGCTCGGCAAGGGGGGCAGGACCATCAAGCAGATCGGTACCGAGGCTCGCCGCGATGTCGAACGCCTGCTTGGTACTCGCATCTACCTCGATCTGAAGGTGAGGGTGAGTCCGGGGTGGAGGAGCGACCGGAAGTTCCTCGAGCGATTGGGGTTATAATCTCGGGCATCGTGGAATTAGGCGGGGAGTCCGGGTCATGGCGATGAGGGTGCGGGAGTTCGCGAAGACGGTGGATCACACCCTCCTCAAGCCTGACGCTAAAGAGCAGGATATCGTACGTCTGTGTGAGGAGGCGGCCCGGTACCACTTCGCCGCCGTGTGCGTGCCCCCCTGCTACGTGCGGCTCGCCACGAGGGAGCTGCACGGGGCCGACGTCAAGGTCGCGACGGTGGTCTCCTTTCCTTTCGGCGCCGACGCAACGGTGGTCAAGCTCGCCGCCGTACGGGAGGCCATCATCGGTGGCGCCTCGGAGCTAGACGTCGTCATGAACATCTCGAGGTTTCTCTCGGAAGACTTCAACTACGTCGCCGACGAGCTCGCCGGCGTCAGTCAGGAGATCGGCGCCGTCGCCATGAACAACGGCCTCAACGACGTGGTGATAAAGGTCATCATCGAGACGGGGTACCTCTCTGACAAGATGAAGAGGTTGGCCACCCAGATCGTGGCCGCTAGCGGCGCGGACTTCGTCAAGACCTCGACTGGCTTCGGCCCGCCGGGCGCCACGCCTGAGACGGTGGCCTTGCTCAGGGATGAGGCGCCGGAGGGGCTGGCCGTCAAAGCCTCAGGGGGTATACGCACCCTCGAGGACGCCCTCGCTATCCTGAACGCCGGGGCCTCGAGGCTCGGCATGAGCTCCAGCGTCGACGTGATGGAGGAAGCCGAGAATGGCGGTCTACAGGAGTAAAGGCATAGTCCTCCGCTCGATCCGCTACGGCGAGGCGGACCGCATCCTCGACCTCTACACCAGGGATGCCGGGCTCGTCTCTGCCATCGCTAAGGGCATCCGAAGGACCAGATCGCGGTTCGGCGCGCGCCTCGAACCGCTCTCCTGCGTGGATTTCGTGGCCTACCATGGCCGCACGCTCGACACGGTCACCCAGGCGGAGGTGCTGCGGAGCTTCCACAGCGTCCGCGAGAACCTTGCCAGCTTCGAAGCCGCCGCCGGCATGGTCAGGAGCGTCCGGGCGCTCTCTGGTGGCGACGAAGCCGACCGCCGCGTCTTCAACCTCCTCTACAACGCCCTCGACGCGCTGGAGTCGCGCAAGAGGGGCTTCGAGGCCGGCGAGGCGGCCTTCGGCCTCAAACTCTCGATCCTCGCGGGCTACGCCCCCCAGCTCGACGCCTGCCTGAACTGCGAGACAGACCTCGCAGGGGAGGCCGCAGGATCTCACTACTACTTCGCCCCGAACCTCGGCGGCGTACTCTGCCCGGCGTGCCGGTCGGCGACCTCTGACTCCTTTCCCTTACCCCCCCATACGCTCGAACGGCTCCAGGCGCTGATCGAACACCCCATCCGCGAATCCTCCCTAGATGGTGCCCTCGGTGAGGGCGTCCTCAGGGTCGTCCGCTCCCACATCCTCGCCCATGCCCCCGGCAACGCCCTCCCCGGCGCTGGTGTCACCGGCACAAGAAGCCCGGCATGAAACCCCCGCCCGCCGGCCATCATGAGCCAAAGCGACCCCCCGCACACTGGGCCTGCGAGCGTAGCACCGGGCGCCCGCGCCCCGAACCCCCCGACGGGGTTCGCAACGAGTTTCAGCGCGACCGGGATCGCATCATCCACGCCAAGGCCTTCCGTCGCCTCATGCACAAGACCCAGGTCTTTATCTCTCCCGACGGTGACCACTTCCGTACCCGCTTGACCCACACACTCGAGGTGATGCAGGTCGCACGCACCATAGCCCGCTCCTTGGGCCTCAACGAAGACCTTACCGAGGCCATTGCCCTCGGACACGACCTCGGACACACCCCCTTCGGACACACCGGTGAAGAAGCCCTCTCCCGCATCCTCGCCCACCACGGGCGAACCTTCCTCCACAACGAACACTCCCTCCGCGTGGTCGACAAACTGGAGAAAGACGGAGATGGACTAAACCTTACACTAGAGGTTAGAGATGGGATAATGAACCATACGGGCGAGGGTTATCCTTCGACACGGGAAGGGGAGATCTTACGCATCGCCGACCGCATAGCGTACGTGAACCACGATGTCGATGACGCCCTGCGGGCGGGGCTTGTCTCCTGGGATGACCTGCCGAAAGGACCGCTTGCGGTGCTAGGCGATAAGATGAGCGTCAGGATCGATACTCTTGTGCGGGACATGATCTCTAACTCTAGCAACAAGGGCGAGGTATCTCTCTCCGAGGGGATCTACGGGGCCCTCATGCAGCTAAGGGCCTGGCTCTTCGAGCACGTCTACATCAACCCGCATTCTCGCGAGAACCAGAAGGCAGCTGGGGTGGTGGTAGCCCTCTTCGAGCACTACCTTGAGCATCCGGAGGAGCGTGTGGAGAGCGATCCGGACCCCATCTGCGAGACCGTGGACTTCGTGGCCGGCATGACGGACCGTTACGCCCTCGCGACCTACAGGCGCCTCTTTCTGCCGCGGGGTGAGATCTTCGCCTGAGCTACCCTGTGTTGAGCATCCCTGAGGAGATGCCGGAGATGGTGAGGAGCAGGGTGTTCAGCACCGTCCGCCGCTCGGAGGAATCCTCGGGCAGCTCGCGCAGGCGGCGCAGGAGGCTCACCTGGATGTACGAGAGCGGATCGACGTACGGGTTACGCAGACGAATGGACCGCTGCAGAACGGGGCTGTCGTCGAGGAGGTTCCTGTTCCCGGTGATCTTGAGTAGCGCCTCTACGCAGGAGGAGTGCTCCCTGAAGATATCATTCCACAACCGATCTCGGATCTCTGGGTCCGAGACCAGAAAGGTGTAGGTCTCGGCGATCCGGAGGTCGCTCTTGGCGAGGGTCATCTGCATGAAGTCCGCCAGGGTCCGGAAGAACGGCCAGTGCTCGTACATCTCGCAGAGGCGGGCCAACCCGCTCTCTTCTCTCGCGTAGGCGCCGAGCGCGGTGCCAGCACCGTACCAGGACGGCAGCAAAAAGCGGTTCTGGGTCCAGGCGAAGACCCAGGGGATCGCTCGCAGGCTCTGAACTCCGGGGTTCTGCACCCGGCGCGCCGGGCGGCTCCCCATATTGAGCATACTGAGCTCCCTTATGGGGGACGCATCGGAGAAGAAGGCCGGGAAGCCTTTGTCTTCGTAGACCAGTGCGCGGTAGGTCTTTCGGGCGGTCACAGAGAGATCCTCCATGACCTCGATCCAGCGAGGGTCGGGTTCGGCGGGGTGGTCGTCGGCGCTCGCTTCGAGGACCGCGGCGAGCACGGTGTCGAGGTTGCGACGAGCCAGGCCGCGCATGCTGTACTTGAACGAGACGACCTCGCCCTGCTCGGTTATCCGGATCCTGCCGCCGAGGGTGCCCGGGGGCTGGGCCATGATGGCCTGGTAACTCGGGCCGCCACCCCGTCCGGCGCTCCCGCCGCGGCCGTGGAAGAGGCGCAGCTGCACGCCGTGTTCGCGGGCTACGGAGGAGAGGTGCCTTTGCGCCTTGTACAGGGCCCAGTTGCTCGTGATGTAGCCCGCGTCCTTGCCGGAATCACTGTAACCGAGCATGATCTCCTGCAGGTCGCCGCTCTGCGAGAGCGACGAGCGGTAAAAGGGGTCCTCGAGCAGGCAGCGCAGCACGCTAGGGGCCCGCTCCAGGTCTTCTATGCTCTCAAAGAGCGGCGAGATCCTGAGGTGGTTCGCCGTGCACCGGCCCCGCTCGTCTACCTGCAGGAGCCCGACCCTGCGTGCGAGGAGCTGTACGCAGAGGACGTCACTCGCCTGGTGGGCCATGCTCAGGACAAAGGTCTCTATCGGAGGCTCCGAGAAGGCATCCGTAGCTTGTCGGATGCGCGCGAAGGTCTCCAACACCTCCCGCGATGCCTCAGAGATATGCGCCGTGCCGACCGCGACGGGCTTGGGGTCCACGATGAGCTGCCGCAAGAGGGTGGTGCGCTCCTCTTCGCTCATGGACGAGAGATCTTCGCCTGTTGTTCCGGAGACCACCAGCTCCGCAACGGCTTTCACTATCCTGGAGCTCTCTTGACGAACGTCGAGTTTCGCGAGGTGGAAGCCAAAGACCTCCGCCTGGCGGATGAGGTCGCGGAGGGCGCCGTCGGCGATCCTCTCGTCCTCGTGCTGCAGGAGGCTGCGGCGGATGGCGAGCAGGTCCTCTATGAAATCCGACGCGCCACGGTAGGCGGCCTGGGAGTTCGGATCCGCGAGCGTGCGTTCCAGTCGCCTGGCGACAAGGAGTAGCTTCCGGCGATAAACCTCGTTGGGGTCGTCGTCCCGGAGGCGTTCGGCCATCTCCGGCATGAGGTTCGCTTCGTGTTCCACCGAACGAGCCAGCTCCTCCGAGACCGCCACGAGCTTAGCAGACTGGCTCATGTGTTCGGCGAGAGCGAGAACCGAGTCTATGTGACGTTTCAGAATCAGCTCGCGGTGCAGATCGAGGGCTGTGCTCAGGGTCTGCGGTCTTACAAGAGGGTTGCCGTCTTGGTCCCCGCCTACCCAGGAAC
Source organism: Actinomycetota bacterium (assembly GCA_030776865.1). Lineage (GTDB taxonomy): Bacteria > Actinomycetota > Rubrobacteria > Rubrobacterales > Rubrobacteraceae > JALYGY01. Next base: position 5,419 of record JALYGY010000070.1, read on the forward strand.
CGAACTCCAGGACCCTCCCCAAGCGCGGGGCACCGGCGGGAAACTGGCGCTGGAGCTCGTCCTCGAACTCCCGGTACGCCTCGAGGGTCGCCGAGATCAGGGGGTTCTCGAAGAAGAGCAAGGTGCGCTCTATCTCCTGCTTGACCTCGGGGCGTCGAGCCCTGAGCTCGTCGGTCTGCCACAGGACGGTGATCTCCTCGGCCAGCTTCTCCTCCAGACGCCGTCGCTCCTTCCAGGTAAGCTGTGTAGACTCGAGTTCCTCCAACAGCTCGCCGATCCGCACGTGCTTGCGCCGAATGCTTCGCCGGAGGGCCTCCGTCGGATGTGCGGTCAGGACGAGTCCCACGTTCATCTCGTCCAGCACCATCTGCAGCGTGCCTGCCCCCAGCCCCTCCCTCTTCAATCGCGAGAGCGCGCTCGCTAAAGAAGCTCGCTGCGGGGGGCTCTCTAGTGACGCTTCGTACTGGCGGCGGCGGCGGATTCTGTGGTAACGCTCGGCTATGTTGACCAGCTGGAAATACACCGAGAAGGCCCGCACGATCCTCTGAAGCTCGTCCGCGTTCATGACTTCGATCCTCTGCTTGAGACGCTCTTCGAGCCCGGGGTCATAGCCGAAGCGCAGCCGCTTGCACAGGAGCCGCACCTCTTCCTCGGTGTCGAAAAGACCTCTGCCCTCCTGCTCTATGAGAACCTGTCCGAGCACCCGACCAAGGAGGTTGATGTCCCGCCGCAGGGGTTCGTCCTTCGGCTTGAAGCCAACCCCCGGCGGGAGGTCCGCGTACTCCGACTCCGGTGCCTTCGTGGAACGCTCGGGGATATTCACGTGCGTTAGGGTAACATTACCCCGACCCGCTTCACGAGGGGGGCCGCAACGATGTTTGTACGGCGCAACCCATTTATGGGCGGCGAGGGGCCACAGATTTGAGGATTTCGCAGCGCAGCATAGAGGAGGTTCACGAGGCGGCGAACATCGTCGAGGTCGCCTCGGAGTTCACCGCCCTCCGGCGCCAGGGGACCCGCTTCGTCGGCCTCTGCCCCTACCCGGACCATCAGGAAAAGAGCCCCTCCTTTAGCGTCGCTCCCGATCGGGGCTTCTACTACTGTTTCGGGTGCTTAGAGGCCAACGAGCGTATCTGGACCTCCAGAGGACTTATCCCGATAGCCGCAGCGGAGATCGGCGACGAGGTCATCGGCCTCAACGGACGCCGCGAGTTGATAACCGACAAGTGGTTCAAGTCCGGTAGCACCTTAAAGGTAAAAACCGGTGCGGTAAAGGAGGGGATCGAGCTTACCCCGGATCACTGGTGTGTTCTCCTGCAAAAGGAAGAGGCGCTGCGAGCCATCTCCGGGATTCACCTCAGGGGCTCTGGAGAAGATCAGTCAAGGTTCTCCGGCAAGCTCCGTAAGAAAGACCTTGACGCACGACTCACCATCCAACACGCCTCAGATATACGGGTGGGTGACTTCTGGCTCTACCCCGTGGTCCCGGACGACTCACGCGAAGACGCTTCTCTTCAAGGGGAGCACGTGGTCAAACCGTACACCAAAGGATCGCGGACCGGGCGGATCAGGAGCCTGCACATAAATTGCGATACGGCCTGGCTGTACGGGGTCTGGCTGGCCGAAGGCTCGCTCTACAGGGGCGGCGTCAGGTGGAGCTTCGGCGGCCACGAAGCGGAGGACTTGGCGAAGAGGGTTATGTTGGTACTCGAGAAAGAGTTCGGTAGGCCTAGTGCCAAGTACGTCAGGCCAGATAGAAACATCTGCGAGGTGACATGCTCCAGCACGGACCTATCTACACTATTCGGCTACTGGTTTGGGTACGGCTGCGCGAACAAACGGGTGCCCGTCGAAGCACTGAATTGGACCGCTGAGTGCCAGGCGGCGCTAATCGAGGGCTATGTCGATGGGGACGGCCACACCGGCAACGGAATGACAAGCGCTTGTACGGTATCTGAGGAGTTAGCCTACGGTGCCTTCGCCATGTGCATTCAGGCCGGGAAGGCCTGCTCCATCTCGACTACTGCGGCGCGCACAGGTAAGGACGGCGTAAGGCACAAGAAAACCTACTACATCCACATACTCGGGAACGAGTCTCTACAAGGCTTCTTCGCCGAGATCAACGGTACGAGGTACTTCTTGTCAGCCGTGCGGAAGGTCGAGACCGCTCAAGAAGAGCCCACTGTGGTGGTGGACATCACTACTACGGGCTCGCATACGTTTCTAACCAAAATGGGCATTACTCACAACTGTCAGCGCGGAGGCGATGCCATCAAGCTCGTTAGCGAGCTGAAGTCCTTTTCGTTCGCGGACGCCGTCTCTTATCTCGCCGAGCGCTCCGGCGTCGAGCTCCAGTTCGAGGGCGGCCCCGACTCGGAAGCCGCAAGAGAACGCACCCGGCACCGGCGCGCCATCCACAAAGCCCTGGCCGTGGCCGCCGTCTACTACCACAAATACCTCCTGAAATCCCGATCCGCCAGAGCCGAGCACGCCCGGAACTACCTACAAGACCGCGGCATCAAATTTTCTACTATAGAAGAATTTCGTATAGGTTATGCTCCTTCCCGAGGTAACTCGGGCCTCATCGTGGCTGCAGCGAAGTTGGGTCTCGATCGAAGGGTTCTAGACGAGGCGGGGCTATTAACGGCGTGGGGTGGCGAGCGTTTCTCCGGCAGGATCACCTTCCCGATCTCCGACCGGCGCGGCAGGATCGTCGGCTTCGGGGCTCGCACTCTGGGCGACGACCAGCCCAAGTACCTGAACTCTCCGGAGATGCAGATCTTCAACAAGAGGAACTTGCTCTACGGCTTCCCACAGGTCTCAGAGGCCATACGCAAGGAGCGTGCGGCGCTCATCGTCGAGGGCTACACCGACGTTTTGATGCTCTACCAGGCCGGCATCAGGAACGTCGTCGCAACGCTGGGCACGGCGACCACCGCCGCTCACCTGAGGACGCTCAGTGGCTACGCGGATCGCATCTACCTCCTCTTTGACCCGGATGAGGCCGGTGAGAGAGCCACACAGAAGGTCAGGGCCGCGGCCAGAGAAGCGGTAGAGCCGAAGAAACAAACCGGGATTCGCGGCATCCGGCAAGCGACGGTCGCGGCCGCTCGGATGAAACTGGACCTTCGGGTTCTACGGCTCAGTGAGGATCCCGCTGACTGGCTACGCGAGCATCGTCCGGAGGAGTTCACAGAGCTGCTCTGGGGGGCCGTACCGATACTCGAGTACGTATTCCGCCACAGGATCCAGCGCGCACTCAGCGCCGATACGGCGGGGCGATCTCGAGCGATGCCAGAGATAAAGGACCTCTTGCGAGAGATAAGGATCGAAGACCCCATCTTTTATCAGGACGCTATCCGCCTTGCGGCCGAAGCCCTCGGCATAGATCCAGAGCTCCTGGAGGAGAGGAGAGAACCCGCCCCTTCGGCGGGCTCCCCCCGAAAACGCGGCCCGGCCGACCCGCACACAGAAGCCGAGCGTGAGGTCCTCGCCTTGATCCTGGCCCACCCGGCCCTCGCCGCGAAACCCCTCGAGCGAGGAGTGCAGGCCCCCTCCTTGCCCGAGCCTTTCATGCTGCGCGCCGAAGACTTCGGCGACGAGACCCATGCGCGCATCTTCGCCCTACTGCAGGAGCACCCAGGGGAGTACCTGGGCACCGTCCTCTCTGACGAGCGAGCCCGAAACCTTATGGACCGCCTCGTCGCCCTCGGCGCCAAAGCGGAAGAGATGAGCCAGAAGGATCTCTACTCCTCCGAAGCCTCCGTACGGATGACTTGGTTGCGCCTCGGTATCTTGAGTCGCGAGAGCAGCAAACGACAGACCCAGGACCTGGACGAGAAAGTGGCGCTTCAGACCGAGATACAGGCCCTCCAGGAGGCCCTGCGCGCAGTCTCCGTCGAGCCTTGAAGCCGTACCCTCGGAGCCGTATAATCTCCCCGCAACCTTCCCCTGTAGCTCAATCGGCAGAGCATTCGGCTGTTAACCGAAGGGTTGTAGGTTCGAGTCCTACCAGGGGAGCTCGACGGCGGTGTCGCGAGGCACATCTCCGATAGGGCCCATAGCTCAGTTGGTTAGAGCATCCGACTCATAATCGGACGGTCCCAGGTTCGAGTCCTGGTGGGCCCACCACACAACTCCAGAATGCTCGCAATA
>JALYGY010000071.1 GCA_030776865.1 Actinomycetota bacterium
TTACCGGCGCGGAGCCTACTGACCTCCGGAGGTCCCAAAGGCGTGCGGGGCACTTCTCGAAGCGCGCTGCACGGGGTCGGCCTCTGATGGGCGTGCCGCTCGATGTGTTGCTCGTCGAGGATTCCGAAGATGATGCTCTGCTCCTCATGAGCGAGCTGCGGCGCGGCGGTTACGACCCTCACTACGAGCGGGTGGACACCGCGGGGGACATGGAGACCGCCCTCGACGAGCAGGATTGGGACCTCGTCATCGCCGACCATTCCATGCCGGCCTTCAGTTCGTCGGCGGCGCTGGAGCTGCTCAGGCGCAAGGGCTTCGTTGACGTGCCGTTCATCATCGTGAGCGGCTATATAGGCGAGGACGTCGCAGTGGAGATCATGAAGGCCGGAGCTCAAGACTACATCATGAAGGACAACCTGGCCCGGCTAAACACTGCCATCGAGCGGGAGCTGCGCGAGGCGGAGGTGCGCCGCGAACGCCGGCGAGCCGAGGAGAAGTACCGCTCGATCTTCGAGAACGCTGTAGAAGGCATCTTCCAGACCACGGTCGAAGGACGCTTCGTAACGGCCAACCCCGCCATGGCCCGCATGCTCGGATACGACTCACCCGAGGAGCTGATCGAGAACGTCTCGAACATCGCACAGCAGCTCCACGCCGAACCCGAGCGTCGGGCGGAGCTCGGCCGGCTGGCGCAGCGGGACGGCTTCGTAAGAGGCTTCGAGGCCGAGGTGTACCGTAGCGACGGGAGCGTGATGTGGGCCTCCATCACCGCGCGCGCCGTCCGCGATACCGCGGGTGAGGTCGTCGGCTACGAAGGCATGGTGGAGGACATAACCGAGCGCAAGCAGTCCGAGCGGGCCCTGCGCGAGATCCGGGAGGCCGAGCGCCGCCGGATAGCGCGTGAGCTGCACGACGTCGTGCTTCAGGACCTTACGTACGCCCTGCAATCTCTGCAAGTCGCCAGGAGAATGCCCGAAGCAAACCGCGACGAGGAGATGAGCCGCCAGGTAGAGGCCCTCAAGAGGGCGGTGGAGGGCTTGCGCGAGGCCGTCTACGAGTTGCGGCTGCAGAGCGCGCAGGAGCAGCCGTTGGTTCGCACGCTGGAGTCCATCGTGGAGCTGAACCGCCAGATGGCCCCCGGGTGCGCGTTCGAGCTGGCCGTGGACGGGATGTTTCCGGCCACGCTCTCCGGGCGAGCGGGGCTAGAGGTCGCACGCATCGTCCAGGAGGCGCTGGCCAACGTCCGGCGTCACTCGGGGGCCAGGCGCGCGACGGTCACCCTCGGGACGGCGGGTGAGGAGGCGTCGGTGGAGATCGTGGACGACGGCCGGGGATTCGGTCCGGAGGAAACCGCTGGTATGGGGCTCACGGGGATGCGCGAGCGGACGGCGGCGCTCGGGGGGGAGCTGGAGGTGGAGGGCGAGAGGGGCGTAGGGACGCGGGTGCGCCTCCGTGTGGCGCTGCCCGTTCTGGTGGGCGAGTACGAGGACGCCCCATAGCCGTCCAACCAAAGCTGGTATATTCACGCTGGCCGTAAGAGGCGAGAAAAGCGGGGTCGCCGCGGAGAGGAGGAGGTGCAGCGTCTCTTGCTCGTCGAGGATCACGCCTCGTTGAGGCAGACGCTCGCGTTCGTCTTCGACCAGCAGCCCGATTTCGAGGTGGTGGCGCAGGCCGGCTCGCTCGGCGAAGCGCGCCGGGTGATGCGTGGTCGCGAGGCCGATCTGGGGGTTATAGACCTCGCCCTCCCGGACGGCGAGGGCGTCGAGCTGATCGAGGATCTGCGCGAGGCCAACCCGCTCTTCGCCGCACTGGTCTTGACCGCGAGTCTCGACCGGACGGAGCACGCCAGGGCGATCGAGGCCGGTGCGGCGGGTGTTTTGCACAAATCAGCCGACGTGGACGAGATCATGGACGCCACAAGGCGCCTCGCGGCGGGGGAGACCCTGATCTCACCGGAGGAGTTGGCCGAGATGCTCCATCTGGCGGGAGAGAGCCGCGAGGCCCGCGCGAGCATCGAGCAGCTCACCCCACGCGAGCTGCAGGTGCTGAAGGCCCTGGCCGAGGGCCTGAGCAACAAGGAGATCGCCGAGCGGCTGCACATGAGTGTGGACACCGAACGCACCCACATGATGAACATCTTGAACAAGCTCGGGGTACACTCCCGGCTGCAGGCGCTCCTGTTCGCCGCCCGCCACGGGCTTATCGAGCTGCGCTAGAGGAGCAGACCCCCCTCGCAGACGTACTCCGCCGGCCCGGTCATGTAGACGGGTTCTCCGTCCCCGGCCCACTCTATCTCGACCACGCCGCCGTCGAGATGCACGCGCACCGGGCTCTGCGCGAGTCCGCGCCACACCGCCGCCACCGCCGCCGCGCACGAGCCCGACCCCGAGGCCAGAGTCTCGCCGGCGCCACGCTCCCAGACCCTCATCCTCACCTCGTGCTCGCCCCGGACGTAAACGAATTCCACGTTCGTCTTCCCGGGGAAGAGGAGATCGTTCTCGACCGGGGGGCCGACCTCCCTCAGATCCAGCGCCCCCACCTCTTCTTCGCTCCCGAGGAAAGTGACGGCGTGAGGGTTGCCCATCGAGACCCGTAGAAAGCGAAAGCCGTGGAGTCCCACCTCCCCACCGAACCCCGGCGGACCCATGTCCACCTGGGAGGAGCCGTTGCCGAGCAGGACGACCTTCTTCACGCCGGCCCCGGTCTCCACGGTGAGGGCCGCGCCTTCTATGAGCCCGTAATCTTCGGCGTAGCGAGCGAGGCAGCGGATCCCGTTGCCGCACATCTCGGAAGGCGAGCCATCGGAGTTGAAGTAGATCATCTTCAGGTCCGCGACCTGCGAGGAGATAGGAACCAGTACCCCGTCCGCCCCGACGCCGAAGTGCCTGTCGCACGCTCTGCGGGCGAGAGAGGGGAGATCCCGGCCGGCCACTTCCTCCGGATCGAGGATGATAAAGTCGTTGCCGGCGCCGTGCATCTTGGTGAAC
>JALYGY010000072.1 GCA_030776865.1 Actinomycetota bacterium
TGACAACGAACTCGATGAAGAACAGGCTCCAGAGTCCCCAGCCTAAAGCCGCGAGCCTCCCCCGCCACGGTCCACTCACCTCCCCTGTCAGCTCGATGACCGCCAGCAGCACCAGCGCCAGCGAGGCCAGGGCGAGCGGCACGTCCAGGTAGCGATCCAGCTTCTCGCGCAGCTCCTCGCGCGCCGGAGGGTCCTCCCGCAGGCTTTTCGGCTTCGTTTCTTCCATGGTGGCGCCATTCTACAGGGATGCGCGGCGCGTTATAAACTAGGGGTAGAACCCGTTACTCGGGAGGAGGTTGCTTTATGCCCCGCACGGTCGAAGTACCGGAGTACGAGCTCCACGAGGAGATCCGGGTAGACCCGGCGCGCACGGCCCTGATAGTGGTGGACATGCAGAACGACTTCGTCAAGGAGGGCGGCTCGCTCGTCGTCCCGGACGCCGAAGGGACGATCCCGGCGGTACGGCGACTCCTGGATCTGGCGCGCGGGTCCGGCATGAAGGTCGTCTTCACCCAGGATACCCACAACCACGGGGACCCGGAGTGGGAGATATGGCCCGAGCACGCCCGGGAGGAGAGCTGGGGCTGGCGGATCGTGGACGAGCTCGCGCCGCGCGAGGACGAGCTCGTCGTCCGCAAGGTCCGCTACGACGCCTTCTACGGGACGCACCTGGATCATTTCCTGCGGTTGTGGGGCGTGGACACGCTCATCGTCTGCGGCACCGTCGCCAACATCTGCGTCCACTACACCGCCGCGAGCGCGGCCCTGCAGTGGTACGACGTGATCATCCCGAAGGACGCGACCTCGGCGCTCTCCCCCTTCGACCTCGAGTCCTCGCTCAGGCAGGCGGCGTTCCTCTTCGCCGGCAGGATCACGGAGAGCGGGAATATCGAGGTCGGGCACACCGATGTCTACCAGAGCAAGATCGAAGAGACAGCCGCGGAGTCCTCTCGGGAGCGGTAGAGGGAGGCTCGTGGCGGTCGATCTCTGATAGCATTCTGCGGGCACCCGAGTAGTCAGAGGAGGTACATATATGGCGGTGGCGGAACGGCGGGCCGAGGTAGTGTGGGAGGGAAACCTGCCGCAGGGAAGCGGCAAGTTCACGGTCGGTAGCGGGGCGATGGGGGAGATGCCCGTCACCTGGGCTTCGCGCACCGAGCGCGCGGATGGCAAGACCAGCCCCGAGGAGCTCATCGCCGCCGCCCACGGCTCGTGCTTCGCGATGGCGCTCTCGAACGTTCTGGATGAGGGCGGTACGCCGCCCGAGAGGCTGGAGATCAGCGCCGTGTGCACCTTCGACGTAGACAGCGTAGAGGTCTCCAGCGTAGATCTCGACATCCGGGGCCGGGTGCCGGGTTTGGATGCCGAAGGCTTCCAGAACGCCGTCGAGCAGGCAAACGAGGGCTGCCCCGTGAGCAACGCCCTGAGGGGCAACGTGGAAATCAGGCTGAAAGCCAGCCTGGACGAAGGTTAGGCCCGCACGCGCGCCATCGAGTAGGCGTCCACGTACTCGCCGTTGCGGAAAGCGTAGCGGCGGTGGGTGCCCTCGATCTCGAAACCGAACCTCTCGTAGAGCGCGATGCCGATCTCGTTGTCGATGTAGACGTTGAGCTCGATCCGCGTCAGATTGAGCCAGTTGTCGGCGAGATCGAGCGCCGCTTCCATGAGCGCTGTCCCGACGCCCCTGCCCTGCCAGTCGTCGCGCACAGCCATCCCGATCTCACCGGCGTGCCGCCGGCGCCAGCGGGTGGGATGGGTCTCCAGGGTCAGGTCCCCGACCACCTCCCCCCCGACGCAGGCCACCAGGGCGTAGACGCTCTCGGGCTTCTCGGAGATGCGCTTGCGCCACATCTCCGCAGATGGGAGAGGAAGTTGGAGGGTACCCTCGATCACCCGCCGGCCGCTAAAGATTCTGTGCAGCGCTCTGTAGTCGTCCGGTTCGGCGTGGCGGATGACTATCTTCATCGGCGGCTCCCTCGGAGTCTTTCGGGAACACGGACAACTTACAGCGGCTTACTGAAGGATTGATCCTCCAGCAAGCCGGGGCTACAGGCATCAGGTTTCAGGGTTTGTTGCTAGCAGGTTGTCTCGGCGTGGCGGGTCAATACTTGTGAACATCACTGTTAGCACGGCGAAGAGAGCAGGCAACAAAGAGCCCCCGCCGGTCGGTGGGGGCTCGAGTGAAAACACGGCTCGACTACGTCGTGCGCGGCTCCTGCTCCGGGGCGGCCTCCCGGATCTCCCGTTCGATATCGGTGATGCCGGTGTTGGCGCGGACGTAGATCTCCTCGTAGGGGACCTGAACCCCTTCGCGCATCTCTCGCTCCGCCGCCTTGCCGCTCAGGACGGTGCCGAGGTAGCAGCCCAGAAAGCCGAGCGGCACGGAGATTATCCCTGGGTTTTCGAGCGGATAGATAGCGTTGTCGCCGAGGATGACCGGGCTCAGGATCACGAGCCCAACGGAGGATATGAGGCCGGTCAGCATGCCGGCGATCGC
>JALYGY010000073.1 GCA_030776865.1 Actinomycetota bacterium
TCGCCGAAAGGCGTGGGCAGCCGGGTCTCCACGGCGCACCTGATGTGCGTCTCGTAGGTGCGCCGGTACTCGATGATCTGGGCGACGGTCACCATCTTGATGGCGTGCTCCTCCGAGAACTTCTCGAGGTCCGGCACCCTGGCCATCGTGCCGTCCTCCTTCATGATCTCGCAGATAACCCCGGCCGGCTTGAAGCCCGCCAGCCGCGCGAGATCCACGGCTGCCTCCGTCTGCCCGGCGCGCTGCAGGACACCCCCGGGGCGGGCCCTCAAAGGAAAGACGTGTCCCGGCATTACCAGATCCTCCGGTCCGGTAGCTTCATCCACGGCCACCCGGCAGGTGTGCGCCCGGTCGGCGGCGGAGATGCCGGTGGAGATGCCCTCCTTCGCCTCGATGGAGACCGTGAAGGCGGTCCCCATGCGGGAGGAGTTGTGGGTGACCATCTGCGGGACGTCCAGACGATCCAAGATCTCATCCGCCATCGGCAAGCAGATGAGCCCCCTGCCGTGCGTGGCCATGAAGTTGATGTCTTCGGGGGTTACGAGCTCGGCGGCCATGGTAAGGTCGCCCTCGTTCTCGCGGTCCTCGTCGTCGCAGACGATGACCATCTTACCCGCCTTGATGTCCTCGATGATCTCCTCTATCGGACTAAACGGCATCTTCGACGCTCCTCTCGAGATTTCGCACCTGTTCAACCAGCCGCGGCTCGACCAGCCGCTCCACGTATTTCGCGATGACGTCCGCCTCCAGGTTCACGCAAGCCCCCGCCCGCAATTCCTGAAGGTTCGTGTTCGCGCGGGTCTGCGGCAGAATGGAGGCGGTGAACGAACCATCCCGCACCGAGACGACGGTGAGGCTTATGCCGTCTACGCAGACGCTCCCTTTTTCGACGGTGTAGCGCAGCACGCCCACCGGCGCCTTGAATTCCCAGATCTCGGCCCCGCCCTCCGGACTAATGTTGACGACCTCCCCAACGCCGTCCACGTGTCCCTGCACGATGTGCCCCCCGAACCTCCGTTCGAGGCTCATCGCGCGCTCCAGGTTGACGAGGTTCCCCTCGGTGAGGTCGCCCAGGGCCGTGCGCCGGAGCGTCTCCTGCATGACGCAAAAGACGAGCGCGCCGCCACCCCGCTCGTTGACCGTCAGGCAGACGCCGTTCACCGACACGCTGTCACCTCTCCTCGTGCCTTCGAGGACGCCGTCCGCGGAAACTTCCAGGCGGTGCATCTCCCCCGCCTGCAGGCTGACCACGCGTCCCACCTCTTCAACCAGCCCGGTGAACACGATCCTCCTCGCGGGCCGGGTAGAGCGTCACGGCGATGTCTTCACCGACCGTCTCGACGTTCGAAACCGAGAACCTGAGGGCCTCGGCCATCTTCGTCACGCGCAGGGCCCCGATCATGGGCACCCCCTCGGAGCCGACGAGCTTCGGCGCGTAGAAAAGCGTAATCTTGTCGCCGAGGCCCCCGCCGACGAAACGGGCCGCGGTCTCCGCGCCCCCCTCTACGAGCACGCCCCGGACCCCCCGCCCCCCCAACTCGTGCAATACGTGGAGGAGATCCAAGCCCCCGAATGAACACGGCGCGCCGACGACCTCGACGCCAAGGGCCTCGAGTCTCTTTTCGCGACCGTCCAAGGCCGCCTCCTCCGAGAAGACCACGACCGGTGCCTCCGAGGCTGTCCTGGCAAGCCGGCTGTCGCTACGGATCGTAAGGCGCGGATCGAGGACCACGCGGGTGATCCGGGGCGGCTCCTCGCGCAGGCCGCGGGCGGTTAGCAGGGGATCGTCGGCGCGGACCGTACCCGCCCCGACGAGCACGGCGCCCGCCTCCGCCCGCAGTTCGTGGGCCCGCAGCCTCGTACCTTCGCCGGTCACCCACCTGCTATCCCCACCGGCGGCGGCGATCCTGCCATCCAGGGTCGCGGCGAGCTTGAGGTGGACAAAGGGTCGGCCCGTGCGCATGTAGTGCACAAACTGCTCGTTCTGGCGCTCGAAGGCGGGGTCGTCGAGCACCTCTACCTCCACGCCGGCCCCGCGAAGAATCTCGACGCTCCTGCCCCGCATCCTGGGATCGGGGTCAAGGTGCCCCACCACGACGCGAGAGATCCCGGATCGCAGAACGGCGTCGGTGCAGGGCGGCGTACGGCCGTGGTGATTGCAGGGTTCCATGGTGACGAACATCGTGGCGCCTCGCGCCCTCTCGCCGGCATCCTTTAGGGCTGCCACCTCGGCGTGGTCGCCACCGGCCCTCGCGTGCCAGCCCTCGCTTACCGGGGTCCCGTCGCGCGCCACGACCGCGCCTACCAGAGGGTTCGGGCTCACCGTGTAACGCCCGCGCTCGGCGAGGAGACGGGCGAGATCCATGAGGGAATCCCGTGCCAATTCTTCCTTTCTCCCATCCGGACTCTCACCGTCGGCGCCGGACTACGGTCCCTGTTAGGGCCCTTCACCGGCTCAACCCCCGAGCCTTATATCTCGGGGGGTCGCGGGCTCTCCGAAGAGAACGTTCTCCTCGGGCTCACCGCCGGTGCGGGAATTCCACCCGCCCCCGAAAGTTGCCAACGCAAAGCTATCATACAGCCATCGCACTAACAAGTGAGCCTCTCACCATTCTGAAGGTCTCAGGCTACCGCCAAAATCAGCTGAAGCCTGTGGCCTACAAAGCGCCCCGTGCGGCGTCGATGATGCGGCGCATCTCGGTCGCGGGGTCTCCTTTGTAGACGGCGGATCCGGCCACGACAACCCGCGCCCCGGCCTCCACCATGAGCGGCGCGGTCTCGGCCGTGATGCCCCCGTCCACCTCTATGGGAAGGTCGGTCATCTCCTTCAGCCGGCGGACCTTCGCGACCATCTCGGGGATGAAAGCCTGCCCGCCGAACCCGGGGTTCACGCTCATCACGAGAACGTAGTCGAGGTAGGGCAGTGCCCACTCGATGAACTCCGGCGGGGTGGTGGGATTAAGGGCGACACCGGCCTCGCAACCGCCGTCCCGGATCATCTCCAGGGTCCGGTGCAAGTGCGTAACCACCTCAGGCTGCACTGAGATGCTGACCACCCCGGCCTCCACGAAAGGCCGGATGAGGTTGTCCGGGTTGTCCACCATGAGGTGGGCGTCCTGGGGGAGGTTCACGGCCTCGGCGAGCGAGGCGGCGACCACGGGGCCGATGGTCAGGTTCGGGACGAAGTGGTTGTCCATCGCGTCGAAGTGGACCAGTTCGGCCCCGCCTCGTTCGGCCCGGCGCACCTCCTCGGCGAGGTTGGC
>JALYGY010000074.1 GCA_030776865.1 Actinomycetota bacterium
GGCGTAGGGCACCGTCGAGTTCCGTATCCGGCTCATCTTGGGAACGGTGACCCGGAGCGCCTTGTCCCTGGGGACGTCGACCACCACACGCTTCTCCGGTTTCCCGGCGGCGGGCTGCTTGGGGGCCGGGGTTATCGCCGGCACGTCGGGCTCCTTGGCATCGACGCCCGCAGCCTTGGCTGCACTTTCCCCGTCGGGGAACGGGGAGCCCACAAAGAAGGTGGCCGTCAGAGCCAGACCCACCCCCACGAGGAGCAGGCTCAGGACGTTCAAGGCTATGTTGGTGACGCGCGCTATCTGGCTCCCTCCATACGCCGAATCCCTTCTCTGCGACCCCACGGCTGGATCGCAACCCATTGTATACAAAAAGCCGGCGGCTACTAGTTCTGGATCAAGAAGTATTTTCTCGCCGCCGCGTCGGTCCCCTTCTCAGAGGCGTAGATGCTCACCGCGTAGCCCCCTGCCGGCAGTGGCCCTCCGGACTCTGCGCGAACGGCGAACTTTACCACCCCCGAGACCCCGCCGCCCGAGAGGCCGAGATGCTCCTCCTCTCCGTCGGAGACCTCGAGGCCATCTCCCCCACCCAGGAGCCAGGACAGCGCCGACCGCCTCCCGGAGTGCTCGACCTCCGCCCTCAGGTCCCTGACCTCGGGCAGGTCCTCGACCGCCAGGTAGACGTAGACGACCTCGGGCCTGCTGTCGAAGCGCAGCACGTCCGAAGGCGGGTACGACGTGTCCTCCGTGCTCACGGCAACGTCTTCGAACCCCGGCACGTACAGTTCCTCGCCAGGGGTAAAGCCCTCCCCCCGCACATGCGCCACCACCACGAGCAACAGCGCTGCGAGGCCCATCGCGGCTAGCACGTACCCTGGCCAGCGCCGATCTAGCTTCTTGGTGGCGGTCTCCGGCAGCACGCTTACCCTCCCCCAAGCCCTTTCCTCGAGCGTCTCCAGAGCAGGAGGGTCGCCGCGTTGTGCGCTGAGTGGGCGACGATCGGGGCGAGAAGTCCGCCGGTTACCTCGTAGAGAGCTCCGAAGAGAAAACCGGCCATGATGGCCCACGCGGTCCATACCAGGTAGCGACGGTCGGGCCCGACGTGGGCCAGCCCGAAGACGAGCGAGGCAACCACGAGGCCGAACTCCTGCTGGACCGCACCGCGAAAGAGAGCCTCCTCGCCGATCCCGGAGAACAGGGCGACCAGCACGAGGCTGCTGGGGTCGGCGCCGTCCACGAGGCGCGGGGCGAGCTCCTCGGCCCCCTCCCGCAGAACAGGGAGGAGTCGGTACGCCATGAGGCCCAAAGAGACCGTAGCAGCGGCGGTCAGGACGCCCAGGAGCCCGCTCAAGACGGCCGAATGCCCGAAGAATCGGGGGTCGAGCCCCCTCAACCCGCTCCAGAGGATCGCTGCGACGGTCAGGGAGCCGTAGAAGAGAGCCGCGAATCTAACGAAGCGGGGTCCCAAGGAGCGCCCCGTCAGCAAGTAGTGCGCCGTGGTCTGCACGAGCGGTCACAAACAGCTATTGTACCGAATACGCAAAAAGACCGGTCGGAGGGATAGGAGATGATCGACGAGTCGATATTCAAGGCCTACGACATCCGCGGCGTGTATCCCGAGAGTCTGAACGAGGGTGTGGCCCGGGATATCGGACGCGCCTTCGTCAACCACCTCGGCCTCGCCGGCTCCAGGGTCGTCGTCGCCCGCGACATGCGCTCCAGCGGGGAGGCCCTCGGGGAGGCCTTTATAGAGGGCGTCACCGCAGCCGGCGCGGACGTCCTGGATCTGGGGCTCGTCTCGACCGACGCGCTGTACTTCGCCGTCGGGTACCTGGAGGAGCCGGGTGGGGCGATGATCACCGCCTCCCACAACCCCAAGGAGTACAACGGCTTCAAGCTGTGTCGGGAGGATGCTATCGCCCTCTCGGGCGAGCAGGGCATCGGTCAGATCCGGGACCTCATCATCTCCGGCAAGCTCCCTGAAACCGCAGATTGCGTCGGCTCCGTCGAAGAGAGCGACATCGCCGAGGATTACGCGAGGCACTGCCTCTCCTTTATCGACACCGAGGCCTTGAGGCCGCTCAAGATCGTCATAGACGCCGGCAACGGCATGGCCGGCAAGATGCTCCCCCCCATCTTCGAGAAGTTGCCGTTCGAGTACGTCCCTATGTACTTCGAGCTCGACGGCTCCTTCCCGAACCACCCGCCCAACCCGATAGAGCCGGAGAACATGAAGGAGCTACAGGAGAGGGTCGTGGCCGAGGGGGCGGACTTCGGGGCGGCCTTCGACGGGGACGCAGATCGAGTCTTCGTCGTAGACGAGAAGGGCGTGACCATCTCCGGCGACCTGCTCGCCACGCTCGTCGCCAAGAACGTCCTCGAAAAGGAGCCCGGCGCCACCATCCTCTACAGCGCGGTCTGCTCCAAGGCCTGCCCCGAGCTCGTCGCGCGCGAGGGTGGGAGGGCCATCCGTACCAAGGCCGGACACTCCATCATCAAGCCCCAGATGCGCGAGTACGCCGCCGCTTTCGGCGGCGAGCACTCCGGGCACTTCTACTTCAGGGACAACTACTTCGCCGACTCCGGAATAATCGCCATGCTGACCGTCGCCGAGCTCGTCGCGCGCCAGAAGAACCCGCTCTCCGAGCTGCTGGCCCCCATAGACCCCTACGTGCGCTCGGGCGAGATCAACTCCGAGGTCGAAGACCAGGGGGCGACGCTGGAGAAGGTCGAGGAGCACTACGCGCAGCGCGACGACCCGAAGATAGACCACCTCGATGGCCTTACCGTGGACTTCGGGGACTGGCGGTTCAACCTCCGCCCCTCGAACACCGAGCCGCTACTCAGGCTCAACGTGGAGGCCAGCGACCGCGAGACTATGGAGCGGGAGCGCGACGAGTTGCTCAGCCTCATTCGACGCTGAGCAGCAGTCAGCTTTCAGCCCTCAGCGGTCAGCTTCGAGTCGCCAAATAGATACTTGAACAGTGAAAACGCCCCGCCGTTCTCGGCGGGGCGTTTCTTCTCTTCGACGAGACTCACCCGGCGAAGAGCTGATAGCTGATGGCTAACTGCTGACGGCTATCATGTTGCGAACTTCGCTGACGCCTTCAACGCTGGAGGCTATCTCACCGGCCGCGGCTTTGGCCTCTTCAGAGGGTGCCTCGCCCCGAAGCTCTGCCACGCCGTCGTTCACCTCGACGTTGACGCGCGGCATATCCATCGTGCGCGGATCTTCGCCTATCTGGGTCCGTATCCGCTGCTCGACCTCCTCCTGCTGCTCGCCCACCCCTTCGACGGAGCCCCGGCGCTGCTCGCCGATAAGCGGGCCGGAGGACGGATCCGAGTAACTCCGCTCGGCGCCGGTGCGGTTCGGATCCTCGGGACTCTGGGGGGCGCCACCGCCGGCCGTACCGGTCGGGGTTCCGGTGCCCCACGTCTCGCCGCGCTGCCCGGCGGGGCTCTCGGCGTCCGGCGAGTGCTGCCCGGTCGTACCCGTAAAGGAGGAAGAGACGCCGCCGTTCCTGCCCGAACGAGCGATCGCGGCCCCCACGGCTAGGCCGATCAGCGCGAAGAACCCATACTTCAGGAAACGCAACCCTCTGGGCTCCTGGGAACTCGCGGCCCTTCGCGCGAGCCTTCCCTGTCCTCTGGCGGCCTTCCAAGCCGCCCTCCCGGCGACCTTGCTCGCCTTGGGGGCCACCCGGGCTCCTACCCTCGCGCCGAGCCTGGTGCCCTTCGCGCCGGATCTGGCAGCCCTTCTCTTTTTCGCCATTCACTACCTCCATCTTCGCGGAGTCGGTTTCGAGAGACCAGATACCCCGAATGGTCAGTTGGGAAACCGAGAAGGGCGTCGTTGGCGGGGGCACCTCATTCGAAGATCTCCGAGGCCGCGTTATTTACTGCGCGCGGAGCTTGGGCACGAGGGTGAGGCTCCGGTAGCGTATCCGGCGTTCGTTCAGGGGTTCCTCGAACTCGGCCTCGCGGGCGAACCTGATCTCGCCGGCCGCGGCGGCCTCGACCAGGGCGGCGAGGTCCTCTCTCTCGGAAGGGGAGAGACTCGTCCCGTCGAGGCCGCGTTCCTCCCGCTCTAAGAGCCTCACACGCCGGGCGAAGGAGATGAAGATGCTGCACGGCTCGGGGCAGGGGATCTCACCCTCCCCCCTCTCCATCTCGAGCGGCCTCTCGTCATCCACATCCCATAGAGTCTCTTTGAGGCAGACCGCGTCCTCGCAGCAGGCTCTGGCAGCGTCCTGCACACCCCTCTCCGAGAGGCGCTGAATTCTCTTGTAGATGCCGCTCTGGCGTGCGGCGTTCTCGCGAAAGTTGGTCGTCCCGAGCCTCCCCTCCCTGTGGAGGTGCCAGTGGACGACACCCGCCGGGTAGAGGTAGTTCATGGCTAGCGCGAGCTCTCTAGTATCCGGGACCCTTATCTCCCACCCGCGCCGGAGGTTCGGGGAGCTCTTCAGCGGCCGGTACTCGCCCCTCTCGGTGAGCTTGGCGATCTCGCGCGCCGCCCGCGGGTCTTGGTGTACCTCCAGATGCGGCGCCCCCGCATCCTCTATGTGGCGCAACGAGTAGCCGGGAGCGGTAGGGCATACCAGAACCTGGCCGAACGTGCGGCCATGGGCGGACTCATCGACCCACGCGGCGAACGCTTCGCGGGAGGCAGCCGCGACGTTCCGCTCAGACGGCGCTTCGGCCAACGCGCTCCTCGCTTGCGCTCTCGCGGGCGCGGGCGGCTATGAGGTTCGCCATCGAGGGGTGTGTGCCGACCGGGGCGCCGTAGAAGATGGTTCTATCCTCACGCGCCGTGACCTCGCCCCTCAGGCCCAGGTCTTCGGGTATAGTCTCGCGCGTGTGCCAGCCCTCGGCGATAAAAAGGGGGATCAAGATCACGTTTCTGGCGGCGACGCTCTCGACTACGCCGGAGATCTCTGGTTCCTGGTCGAGAAAGCCGACCTCGACCACGTCGTAGATCCCGCGTCTCCGGATACGCTCCGCGTTCAGGTAGATCACACCGCCCGAGTTCTTGTTCAGGTCCGTGCCGTGCCCGAGCAGCACGAGCGCGGTGCGCCCCGAGGCCTTCTTGCCGCGCATCAGACCGCCCGCGCGCTCGAGGATAACGTCGGGCATCCCCTCGAAGGTCCCTAGAGGTCCCGCGTAGTGGACGGTCTTGTACCCCTTCTTTGTCACGGGACCCTCGAGCCCAAGCTCCCTCGGCACGACCTGCTGGGTGAAGTATCCCTCGGAGATAAAGGCCGGGACGACGTAGACCTCCTCGGACTCCACGGTGTCGAGCACGTGCCTCATGGAGGGCTCCTCCTTCCAGAAGCACTCGACGACCTCGTCGAACTCGCCGGTCTTACGGATGCGCTGTGCGTGCTCGTAGACCGGCAGGCTCGAGTCCTCGTTCAGGTGCGAGCCGTGCCCCACGATAACGAGCGCCCTCATGCGCCGGGGGTCCTGTTGTCTCCGATGAGATCCATGATCGTCTCGGGGTGATTCTATCCCAGAACACGCCCGTTCAGAGCAAAGGCTTCACGGATCGCCCCTACCGGCCCCTGTTGTATCCGGTAGCGGGCCTCACGCGGCTGTTTAGAGAGCCGGGG
>JALYGY010000075.1 GCA_030776865.1 Actinomycetota bacterium
GTCCCCCTAGCCTACGAGTGGCTTAGAGGGGGGGTGGGCAGAGAGTATGGATGGTGGCGGGGTGTGGGGTGCTTGGCGCTGGCGCCTTTGGGGCTGGCGGCGTATGCGGCGTACCTGTGGTCGCGCTCCGGCGACCTCTTCCTCTTCTATTCCGCCCAGGGTTACTGGAACCGAAGGCCCATCCACCTCTCGACTCTCGCTACCGACGTCCTGGTGGAGGCCTACGAAAGCGTAGTGACCTTCCTCGGACCGCGCCCCCCGGCGAACTCGGTGCTAGAAGGCCTGATGGGCCGTCTCAACGTCGCGACGGACGCCTACAACCTCCTGTTCTTGCTCTTCGCGGTGGCTCTCTTACTGGCGGGGCTGCGGGTGCTTCCCTTCTCCCTGAGCGCCTACGCCCTCCTGCTCATCGCCCCCGCCGTATTCTTCGGGAAGCCGGAAACCCCCTTGATGGCCTTCCCCCGCTACGTGCTGGTGGCTTTCCCCCTCTTTATAACGCTCGCGGTTCTGTTGAAGAATCGCCGCCTCCTTGGCGGCTGGCTGGCCCTGAGCGCCGCCGCTTCCCTGGTCCTCTGCGCCGAGTTCGTGAGCTGGCGGTTCGTCGCTTGAATGAGCCGATCAGCTAGTGAGCTCTTTAGGTATCAGGCATCAGGGCTTTATCTCGACGTGGCGGATCAATACTTGTTGAACATCGCCGTCGGTCTTTAGAGTTGGTCAGTGCTGGTCAGCACGCTGAGGGAGGTATCAGCCAATTTACCTGTAGTCTGATACCCGATACCTAATGCCTGATGCCTAATATCTAATTCCCGCCTTGATAATTCAGTTAACCGCCTTAAAGGTTAAGGCGGTTAACTGAATGTCTCGAGTATGTAAGAGAGGTTACGTGAAACGGGAGCGGCTGGTCGACGAGGTTCTGATGTTGATGCCCACTTTGATGCGAGCGATCGGGGGTCCGGACCCGGCGGAGATGGCCGAGTTTGCGAGTCGGGGTGTGCCGACTGACGTGCGCATTTCGCCGGGGCACGTGCAGATAATGATCGCGCTAACGCGTGGGCCGCATTCCGTGGGCCAGTTAGCGGAGGTTCTGGGTGTCTCGCCGCCGGCGGCGACCCAGCTTGTGGACAGGCTCGTCGAGCACGGGATGGTCGAGCGGCGCCACGATCCGGCGGACCGCCGGGTCGTGCTGGTGGACTACGTGCCGGCGATGCGTGATGTCGCGCGTCGGCTGATGGAGGTTCGCCGCCGGCGGCTAACGGAGGCTATGGAGCGGCTCTCCGATGAGGAGGCCCGGATGTTCGTGAGGGGTTTGAGGTCGTTGGCTGAGGGCTTCGGCGCGGCGCCGGAGGGGACCTGATGGAGAAGATCGTTCGCTGGTCTCTCAAGAACAGGTCCGTCGTGTTTCTCGCGACTGTGCTCCTCATAGCGAGTGGTGTGTACGCGACGACGCGTCTCAACCAGGAGCTGTTGCCGGACATAGAGTTTCCGATCATAACCGTCTCGACCCCTGTGCCTGGCGCGGGCCCCGACGTGGTAGATGAGCAGGTCACGCAGCCCATAGAGGGTGCCGTCGACGACGTCGAGGGCATAGAGAGCATCCAGTCCGCCTCGTCTGGGGGGTTCTCGGTGCTCGTGATCGAGTTCGCGCTCGATACCGACACCAAAGAGGCCGAGGCCGAGTTGGGCAGCGCCCTCGACGGTGTCGCGCTCCCGCAGCAGGCTGAGGAGCCGGAGGTGCGGAGCCAGTCGGCGTCGGAGTTCCCGATCATGAGCGTGTCGCTGTCGGCCGGGGATGGGGAGCTCGCCGAGCTCACGGACTATGCCAGGGACGAGGCCGTGCCGCTCATCGAGGACGTCGAGGGCGTTGCGAGGGCCGACCTTGTCGGCGGAGCAGAGCGGGAGATAGAGGTGGAGCTCGACGCCGAGAAGCTTAGAGCGTACGACCTGTCGGCCGATGCCGTGGTCGGCGCCATAAGCGGAGCCGCCAGCGTCAACACGCCCGTCGGCGACGTGGAGATAGACGGTCTCTCCACCCCTGTGCGTACCACCAGTGGGCTCGCTGGCCCCGCCGCCCTCGGAGAACTTCCCGTCGGCGTCGCGGGGGGAGGAGCGGCCGCACCGGGAGAGGCTCCGATCGGCGCGTCCGAAGAGGTGCCGGGTGGAGCTGCGGCGGGCGTTCCGCCGGTTGGGGCCCCAACGGGCGTCGCCGCCGGGAGTGAGGCTCCGGAGCCGGTCTTGCTCGGGGATGTAGCGGAGGTGCGAAAGGTCCCTTCGGACATCGCCGGCGTCTCGCGGACCAACGGCGAGCCGAGCCTCGGCCTCAACGTAACCAAGGAACCCGACGCCAACTCCGTCGAGGTCGCAGAGGGCGTCGAGGAGGCTCTCGGGGAGATCCGGGACGACCTCGGCGCGCAGAAGAAGGTGCTCGTGGTGTTCAACTCCGCGGAGGATGTCGAGGAGTCCGTGAGCGGGCTGGTGGAGAAGGCCCTTATCGGGGGCGTTCTTGCGGTTCTGATCATCTTCCTTTTCTTGAGATCCTTGCGTGCCACGCTGGTGACGGCTGTCTCGTTGCCGACCTCGATCCTGGCCGCCCTGCTGTTTTCCTGGGGGAATGACCTGACGCTCAACGTCATCACGCTCGCGGGCCTGACCATCGCCACAGGAAGGGTGGTGGATGACGCCATCGTCGTGCTGGAGAACTCCTACCGCTACGTCCAGGGGGGCTACGAGCCGCAAGAGGCCGCGCTCAAGGGCGCCACGGAGGTGGCCAGCGCCATCACCTCCTCGACCCTCACGACGACCGCCGTCTTCGTGCCCCTGGGGTTGGTAGGTGGGATCGTCAGCAAGTTCTTTCTCCCGCTCTCTCTGACCGTCGCCTTCGCGCTGCTTGCCTCGTTGCTGGTCTCCATAACCATCATCCCGGTCCTCGCCAGCGCCTTTATAAAGCGCCGGACGGAGGACGGTGGTCCCACCGGAGAGCCCGAGGACAAGCGCGACGAGCTCGCCGGTTTGGACCGGCGTGACCGACGGCGGTCCGGGAGGGGGGAGGATTCCTCCGGGCTTCTCGTCGCCCTCTACACGCCCGCGCTGCGCTGGAGTCTGCGGCACCGGCTCATCATCGTAGTCCTGGCACTACTGGTCTTCGTCGGGGGTTCGCCGCCATACCGTTTCTCGCGGTCAGCTTCTTCCCACCCAGCGAGGAGCGGTTGTTGCAGGCCACCGCCGAGCTGCCCTCAGGGACCGCCCTCGAAGAGACCGCGGATGCACTGCGCCCGTTCGAGGATCTCCTGCTCGACGACCCGGGGGTGGAGAGCTACCAGCTCTCCGTCGGCGGGGAGGACAACTTCAACCCCGACACGCCTCTGCGCGCCGGCAACCAGGCGCAAGCGTTCATCACCGTAAAAGAGGGCGCCGAGGTCTCGAAGACCCTCGAGCGCGTGGACGAAGAGGGGCGGGATCTCTACGGGAAGGACTTCCAGGTCGAGGTGCTCAACCAGGGCCCTCCCACCGGCGGGATCGAGGTCCTCATCACCGGCGGCTCCGAACGAGAGCTGCGCGAGGCCTCGGAGCTGGTTACCGAGGAGCTCTCCGAGAAGAAAGGCGTCGCCAACGTCGAGAGCGACCTCTCAGACCTCAGCCCAGAGGTGGAGGTCGCCCTGGACGCCGACAGAGTAGCCGGGGCCGGTCTCTCCCCCACGCAAATCTCGGCCTCTTTAGGCGCCCTGCTCGGCGGCGGGGCGCAGCTTGCGATAGGCGAGACGCCCGTCTCCGTCGGCGTGCCTGAGGGGTCGGTGGACTCCCTCGAGGAGGTCCGGGATCTCCCGGTAGGATCCGGCGCCACCGTGGGGGACGTGGCCGAGATCAAAGAGGTCGAGGCTCCGGCCGTCGTCAGCCGGGTAGACGGGGACCGGGCGGTGACGGTGACGGGGACCATAACCTCCGAGGACACCAGCTCCGTCTCGAGCGAGGTGAGAACCTCGCTCTCCGAGCTCGACCTGCCGGGGGACGTCACGGCCCAGGTCGGGGGCGAGTCTGAGGATATCGAAGAGAGCTTCAGGGATCTTATCCTCTCGATCGCCGTGGCGCTCGCGCTGGTGTACCTCATCCTCGTCGTCTTCTTCAGGTCGTTGGTGGTACCCCTGATCATCCTCCTCGCCGTCCCGCTCACCACCGTCGGCGCCTTCGGGGCCCTACTGCTTACGGACACGGCCCTCAGCGTCCCGGCCCTGCTCGGGGTCTTGCTCCTGATCGGGATAGTCGTCTCGAACGCGATCCTCCTGGTCGATTTCATCCAGAACGCCCGCGACAGATACGGGACGCTCGACGAGGCGATCGTGGAGGCCGGGCGGGCGCGCCTCAGGCCGATTCTTATGACGGCCTTGGCGACGATCTTCGCGCTCGTGCCGCTGGCCTTCGGCGTCGGGGGCGGGAGCGGGTTGATCTCCAGCAGCCTGGCCATCCCCGTCATAGGCGGTCTCGTCACCTCGACCTTCCTGACGTTGCTCGTCGTGCCCGTGGGTTACTCGCTGCTCAGGGGGCGCCGCAAGGGGAAGGATTAGGATCACGCAGCGCCCTTTTGAGTGTTTTGTACGACAGTTTTGTTCCGGAGCAGGACGCAAACTGACGCCGAGACACCGGTAGAGAAAGGAGATCCGTGGTCGTCAGAGAGGGGAGATATCGGACTCCCGACAGGCAGGGCCAGATCCGGATGCATGAGGCACTCAGAGAGAGGCTGAAGGAGTGCCCGGTCCACGTCCCGAGGAGCGAGGTCGAGGCGATGGGGGTGGAGATCGGACTCGAGCCGGGCGAGGCCGCCCGGCTCTTCGACCGGCTCAAGGGCGTCTCTTGGCGGGGCGACTACCTCAAGACCGAAGACGGCTGGATCGCCGCCTGGGTTAGGGAAGTCAGCTAGGGCCCTTCCGCCCGCTCGCCCGCAAGACCTCCGTCTGCTCCTACCTACGCTGCAGCATGCCCGTCGAGGCCATCTCGACGCCGGAAATGGTCCACAAGATGTGGTCTGTGGATTTGACGCGCCGCAGCATGTTGGGTGCCGTAACGGTTGCTCGTGCGGGAACATCCCTGGCCCACATCTGAGGCTATATAATTGCATTGTAGGCGCGCCTACAATAGAAGGTGGTACGGCACTGGAAACCGCGATTGGGACCCTCTTTGGGGGACGCTACAGGGTGCAGAGCACGCTGGGCGCCGGTGGGATGGCGGTCGTCTACAGGGCGGAGGACGCCATCCTCGGGCGCACCGTCGCGCTCAAGACGCTGCATCGGCGCTACGCCGAGGTGCCTTCTTTCCGGCGGCGCTTCAGGCAGGAGGCGCGGGCGATGGCCTGCCTCGACCACGAGAACATCGTCAAGGTCTATGACATCTCCCAAGACGGTGAGGTGCCTTTTATCGTGGTCGAGTGCGTCGCCGGTAGGGACGTAGGGACCCTGCTGAATAGGCACCGCGGCGGGAACCTGAACGAGCTGTTCACCCGCAGGATGGCGGCGCAGCTCTTGCGCGCGCTCTCCTACGCCCACGGGCGCGGCGTCATCCACCGGGACATCAAGCCGTCGAACATACTCGTTACCGCGGACGGGACCGTCAAGGTCGCGGACTTCGGCATCGCCCGCATCGTCGAGGAAGACGGTGCGCAAGACGGGGAGCCGGGCGAGATCGTCGGCAGCGCCCGTTATATGTCCCCGGAACAACTCATGGGCAAGGAGGCGACCCCCTGCAGCGACATCTACTCTGCCGGCATCCTCCTCTATCACTGCCTTACCGGCAAACCCCCCTTCTCCGGCGACCTCAGGAGCCTCGCCGAGCAGCACATCCACAAGGCCCCCTCGCCGCCGCGCAGGCTGAACAAGAAGATCTCACCTCACATGGAGGCAGTGATACTGAAGGCCCTCGCCAAGGACCCCGACGACCGTTACCCTTCGGCGACCGCGATGCTCGACGACATAGGGGTCGAAGCCGCCCCGAGGGCCGAGAAGACGGCGGAGGTCCCCAGCTCCAGCGCACCCGGCAGAGGCCGCAAGAGGCTCGTCCTCGCCGCGACCTTCACCTTGCTGGTGCTGTTGAGCGGCGCCGCTCTGGCGTCCGGGCTCGGATACGTGGACCTGCCGCCCTACGGAGCAGGCGAGAAGGCTCTTAGCCGGATAGAGTCCGTCGCGACGAACGAGCCCCCAACGGCTCCTGAGCCCGAGGAGACGTCTCCCGAGAGCCTCGCGGCGGCACCACGGGATCTCGTCGCCATACCCGACGTGCGGGCCAACTTCGACTACTTCGCCGCGCAGAGGCTGGCGAGCAGGGGATTCGAGGTGAGGTTCGTCTACGACTACCGATACGGGTATGCCAACCGCGGCGTCACGTGGGCCACGGATCCCGCCATCGGTACTCTGGTCCCTGAAGGCTCCACGATCACCGTCTACGCCACACCCCTAGACCGTCCCCGGCCGCAGTTCTAGAGCGTCCTCCGGGCGCCGCCGTCTATCCTGTCAGCGATAAACGGGTAGCGGTAGTCCACACCCTGGCTGACCTTGTAGGCGGCGTAGCAGCCATGGACAAATGGCACCAAGGAGGCGAGAAGCATCACCGGTATGAACAGCAGCCCGATCAGAACGAAGCTCAAGACGAAAGTCACGAACCAGCCCACGACGAGTATCACGAGCCACGCTATCTGGAACCAGAGCGCCTGCAGCGCATGGAAGCCGACCCTGCGCGATCTGTCTTTGTAGACCAGCCAGATGATGAGTGCGCCGAGCGGCATGAGCCCCACGAGCCCCGCGAGCACGCTCAGGTGCGCGACGATGGACCACGTCCGCT
>JALYGY010000076.1 GCA_030776865.1 Actinomycetota bacterium
GTATTCGGGGTCGTCCCGAAAACCGTCGAAGTAGTGCTCGGCGTCGAAGATGACCTCCTTGCCGGCCCTCGCAAGGTAAGCGGCCGTCTCCTTCACGGCCCCGAGGTTCTCCTCCGGCGTGGTCCGCAGAACCTTCTCGACGTGCAGCTTCCAGCTCTTGGCGACGATGCACGCCACGGGCGCCGTGAGGCGGGGGAGCAGGGTGACCGCCGGATCGTCCTCGGCCCTCCCACCCGGACGCCGCGAGCGGGTAAAGGCGACGAGCCTCGCACTCTTTAGCTCCGAAGCCTCGAAGCCCTCGAAGAACTCCAGGTCCTTCGGGTTCGAGGCCGGGAAGCCAGCCTCGATGTAGCTCAGCCCCAAACTATCTAGCTCGCGGGCTATTCGGGCCTTATCTTCGGTGGTGAGGCTCACGCCCTCCCGCTGGGTTCCGTCCCTTAAAGTCGTATCGAACAGCTCTATGCTCATATGACGCCCTCTCCCGCCGCGACCCACTTGCTCACGGCCTCTGTGACTTCCTGCGTGCTCTTTCCCCCGCCCAGGTCGGGGGTAAGGTAGTGGGCTTCCAGCGCCACGGAGACGCCCTGTTCGATAGCCCCTGCCACGTCGGGGCGACCCAGAGAGTGGCGGAACATCATCGCCGCCGAGAGGATCGTCGCGTAGGGGTTCGCCCTGTGGCTCCCGGCGATATCCGGGGCCGAGCCGTGGACGGGCTCGTAGAGGCCGGGGGTGCCTGGGGTGCCGAGCGATGCACTCGGGAGCATGCCCATCGAGCCGGGGAGCATGGCGGCCTCGTCGGAGAGGATGTCGCCAAAGAGGTTCTCGGTCAGGATAACGTCGAACCTCCCCGGGTCCCGGATCAGGAACATCGCGGCGGCGTCGACCAGGGCGTGATCCAGGTCCACCTCTGGATATTCCTCTGCGACGTCCTCGACCACGCTCCTCCACAGCCGGCTCGTCGCCAGCACGTTCGCCTTGTCCACCGACGTCACCCGGCCCTTGCGGCCCTCCGCGGCCTCGAAGGCGACCCGCGCCACCCTCTCGACCTCTTCTCGCGTGTAGACGCTCAGGTCGCTCGCCCTCTCTTCGCCCTCTTCCTTCTCCCCGAAGTAAGCCCCGCCGGTCAGCTCGCGGACGATGAGGATGTCCACCCCACGGAGCACGTCCTCTTTCAGCGTCGAGGCCGAAAGGAGGGAAGGTATCGCCGCCACCGGTCGCAGGTTGGCGAACGCCCCCAGAGCCTTGCGCAACGTGAGAAGACCGGCCTCAGGGCGCACAGTACCCCGGTCGAAGTCAGGGTGCCCGACCGCGCCGAGCAGGACGGAGTCGGAGGCCCTGGCGGCCCTCAAGGTCTCCTCGGAGATGGGCTCTCCTTCGTCGCGGATGGCGGTGGCCCCGATCTTTCGCTCCTCGTAGGAGAGCTTCACGCCGAAGTGCTCGGCCGCCGAGTCCATCACGGCTCGGGCCGAACCCACGACCTCAGGGCCGATACCGTCCCCGGGGAGCAGCAGTATGTCGAAGGAGTCGCGCATCTAGAGCCTCCTAGAACTCCGGGCGCGAGAGAAGCCAATCCCGCCCGCCGGGACCCAAAGAGTCTGCCAGCAGCTCTTCGGCCCGATCTTCGCCGACCACGTCTCGCTCGCCCCACAGCGCGTGCGCGAGCTCCCCCAGAAACCCCTCTTCGAACTCCTCCACCGCCGCGGCGCCTAGAGCCAGCAGCAGGTTCTGGAAGGCCATCTGCCTCTCGGCGGCGACGTGCCCCGGGTAATCCCGGATCGTGAAGCCCGCGTCGTCGCGGTCGATCTCCTTCAGGTGCTCGTCCAGAGGCAGGCCCGCCCTGCGGGCGAGTGCCGCCGACAGGGTCTGGGGTAAGAACTCGCGGAGCCAGGGTGGGGTGCGGGGCACGGGCTCGCGCAGCAGGAAGGCGTGCCCCAGCTCGTGCCAGACGACCAGCGCCCCCGTAGCGTCGGTGCGGGGCCGAAAGGCGGGGGAGAGCGTCACCGGCAGCACGAGAGTAGGCGGGCTTGCAGCGCGGGTGAAGTACGGTAGTCCGGGTGGGTAGGGGCGCTCGTTCTCGCGCGGGGCCTCCCCCCAGTCCTCGTCGGCGACCAGCAGGGCTTCGATGGGCGGCGGCTCGACGCCCAGAAGCTCCGAGAGCGAGGTGGTCCCTACCTCCAGGAGATCCCGCACCCCCGCGGCCCTCCTTAGGAGCCCCGGGGGATAGGTGACGGTGCTCACCCCTCTCAGGCGCTCGTAGCCCGCGAGGGGGGCGGAGGCGCGCTTCTCGCGCCCCTTTACGGCGCTACCTTCGATTCTTCCCAAGGAGTCTTCACCCCTCCGGCCGTGTAGACGTTGACCGCCCGGACGTAGGCCCTCGCGGCGGCCTCGACAACGTCCTGGCTCAAGCCCCGCCCGGCGTACTCCTGTCCCTCGAACTCGACCGAGACCCGCACCTCGCCCAGGGCATCCTTGCCGCCGGTGACGGCGTCTATGCGGAAGTCCGTGAGCCTGCCCTTGATGCCGGTCGCCGCGTCTATCGCCCGGAAGACCGCGTCCACCGGGCCTTCGCCCTCGGCCTCAGCCTCGAAGGTGCCGCGCTCGGCGTGGGAGATGCTCACCGCCGCCCGGCTCTGGCGGCCCGTCGCCGCTACGACCCGGAAGAACTCCAGCACGAACTTGCCCTCGAAGGAGCCCACCTCGTCGGCGGCTATCGCTTCGAGGTCGGCGGCGGTCACGATCTTTTTGTGGTCGGCGATCTCCTTGAAGCGCACGAACGCCCGCCCGAGAAGCTCGCCCTCCAGGGTGTAGCCGAGCTCCTCCAGAGCATCCTTGAGCGCGTGGCGCCCCGAGTGCTTGCCGAGGAAGATGTTCGTGCCCTCGAGCCCGATGTCCTCCTTCGTCATGATCTCGAAGGTCCGCCGGTCCTTCAGGACGCCGTCCTGGTGTATCCCTGACTCGTGCAGAAAGGCGTTGCGGCCAACCACCGCCTTGTTCGGCGGCACGTCGTAGCCGGTCATGTTCGAGACCATCCGCGAGGTGTTGGCGAGCTGGCGCGTCTCGAGCCCCACCTCGACGCCGTAGTGATCCCGCCGCGTCACGAGCGCCATCACGACCTCCTCGAGCGAGGCGTTCCCGGCCCGCTCCCCGATGCCGTTGACGGCGACCTCGATCTGGCGCGCCCCGACCTCCACCCCGGCGAGCGAGTTGGCCACCGCGAGCCCGAGGTCGTCGTGGCAGTGAACCGAGAGTATCCGCTCCGGGAGGGTCGGAACCCTCTCTTGTAGCTCCTTGAGAAAGGCCGAGAACTCCACCGGCGTCGTGTAGCCCACGGTGTCGGCGATGTTGATCACGTCGGCCCCGGCCTCGACCGCCGCGGCCACAACCTCGGCCAGATACCCGATATCTGTACGGGTAGCGTCCATCGGCGAGAACTCCACGTCCTCCGAGCATAGGCTCTTGGCGAAGCGGACCGCCTCCCCGGCTCGACCCAGTATGTCCTCGCGGTTCGAGCGCATCTGGTGCTCGATGTGCAGGTCAGAGGTGCCCACGAAGGTGTGGATGCGCGGGCGCCCCGACCACTGCACCGCCTCCCAGGCGCGCTCGATGTCCTGCTCGTGGATGCGGGCGAGGCCGGCGATGGTCGGGCCCTTTACCTCGGCGGCGATGCGGCTTACTGACTCGAAGTCCCCCTCGGAGGTGATCGGGAAACCGGCCTCGATCACGTCGACCGCGAGGCGGGCGAGCTGGTGGGCTATCTCCACCTTCTCCTCGACGGAGAGCGAGATCCCCGGCGACTGCTCGCCGTCTCGCAAGGTGGTGTCAAAGATCTGTACTCGACGCATGACGCTCATCCTCCTACGTTTGATATCTAACTTGAGAAAGTGCGGCTGTTATGCGGTGGCCGCGGGCACCCCCGGCTAGAACCCGGGGCTGGTAATTCGCCCGCAGGCCACCCTGGTTAGTCGTAGTAGGATGTCGCGAGAGACGCGCAAAGTGTTTAGAAGTCCTCCTTCATATGAGGCGGCAGTATCTCACCCCGCCGTCCGCTGTGCAACCTCGACGGCGACGGTCCAGTGGTCGTACTGTGGGTTGTCGCCCCGGGCCGCCTCGAAGTACAGCTCCTGCAGGCGGCCCGCGATCGGTCCCATCTCGCCGGTTCCTACCTCGCGGCCGTCGATCTCGACCACGGGTGCGATCTGGTACCCGGTCCCCGTGAGGAACACCTCATCCGCCGCGTAGAGCTCCGTGCGGTCCACGTCGCGGAGCATGACGGGCATGCCGAGCTCCCTCTCCGAGAGCTCCATCACCGCGTCGCGGGTTATGCCCTCCAGGATGTCCGCCGTGACCGGCGGCGTGACGAGCCCGCCTTTGCGCACGAGGAAGATGTTGGCCGCGCTCGCCTCGGAGACGTGGCCGTCCTGGGTGAGGAAGATGGCGTCGTCGTAGCCAGCCCTGTGGGCCTCGTCCACGGCGAGGGCAGTGTTTATGTACGAGCCCGTGAGCTTGCCGCGGGCCGGGATCGCGGTGTCCGGGGTCCGCCGCCAGGAGGAGACGCAGCAGCGCAGGCCCGTGAGCTCCACGTAGTTGCCCATCGGGACCGTGAAGATCGAGAGCTCCTCGTCCACGGTGAGCTTCACCCCGACCGACTCGGCGGCCTTGTACGCCAGCGGCCGGATGTAGGTGTCCTCGCGCGGGGCGTTGCGCCTGAGGATCTCCAGCGTGATCTCGCAGAGCTCCTCGACGCTGTGCGGCAGGTCTATCCTGAGCATCCGGCAGGACTTCTCGAAGCGCTCGTAGTGCTCCTTTAGCTTGAGCACCTGCAGGGTGCCCCGACGTTCGTTCCAGTAGGCCCGGATCCCCTCGAAGACCCCCGTGCCGTAGTTGAGGGCGTGGGTGGCGGGGGATAGCCTGATGTCGCCCATCTTCACGTGCTCGCCGCCGTGGTAGCACCACTCCGCGTCCGAGGCGGCGAATGACCTGCGCTCCTCGCTCATCTGTTCTCACCTCCCGCGGGGCTCGACGCTTCGACGCCTTCGGCGGCGAGCGCTCGCAGTTCAGCCCCGACCTTCTCGACTCTGAGTTCCGCCTCCCGGCGGCGCATCGCCAGGAAGCTCGCCCCACCGGCCTCGTTCTCCAGGACCCACTCCTTCGCGAACTTCCCGCTCTGGATGTCCGCGAGTATGTCGCGCATCCTCCCTCTTACCTCCTCGTCTACCAGCTTCGGCCCGGCGGTGTAGTCGCCGTACTCGGCGGTGTTCGAGACCGAGTAGCGCATCCCGGCGAGCCCTCCCTCGTAGATGAGGTCCACGATGAGCTTCAGCTCGTTGACGCACTCGTAGTAGGCGAGCTCCGGCTGGTAGCCGGCCTCGACGAGGGTATCGAATCCCGCTTTCAAGAGCGCGGTCAGCCCGCCGCACAGCACCGCTTGCTCCCCGAAGAGATCCGTCTCCGTCTCCTCGGCGAAGGTCGTCTCGAGAACCCCGGCCCGCCCGCAGCCGATGCCGCGGGCGTAGGAGAGGATGAGGTCCCGCGCCGCCCCCGAAGCGTCGTTGCCGACCGCGAACAACGCCGGCATCCCCTTGCCCTCGACGTAGAGCCGCCTGAGGACGTGGCCGGGCCCCTTGGGGGCGACGAGCCCCAGATCCACCTCCGGGGGCGCCAGGATCTGGTTGAAGTGGATGTTGAAGCCGTGGGCGAAGAGCAGGAGGTCTCCCTCGGTGAGGTTCGGCTCTACCTCTCTTCGGTACACGGCGGGCTGCCTCTCGTCCGGCAGGAGCATCATCACCACCTCGGCCCACCGCACGGCGTCGGGGATGGTCATGACCTGCAGCCCCGCTTCTTCGACCTTCGGCCAGCTCTTCGAGCCCTCGTAGAGCCCGACCCTGACCCCGCAGCCCGATTCCCTGAGGTTCAGCGCGTGGGCGTGGCCCTGGCTACCAAAACCAAGGACCGCTATTCTCTTCTGCGCGATCTCGTTTCCAATGTCCGCCTCGCGGTATACCCGGGCCATTGTTTATTCCCCTTCGTCTCCGGGCCGGGCTACGGGCCCGAGCCGCACGATGTCCTCCCCGTCGTCGCCTAGAGCAGCGAGCCAGGCCTCCATCTTCTCCGGGTCCCCCGCGGCCACGACCGTGCCGTCCGCTTCGTGGGCCGAGATCCCCGCCCGCGAGGCCGACTCGCGCCAGCCGTCGGTGCCTCTCTCGAGCAGCGCGACCTCCACGGTCTCGCCCGCGAGCTCGATCCCCTCCACGTCCTCGAGGCTCGAGAGCAGCGCCACGTAACGGCGGGCGGTCTCGGGGGGGCAGTCGAGCAGGATCGTCACCCGCATACCTCCTGCGTCGCGGCCGACGGTGAAGCCGGCGACCGGCATCCGTTTGTTCAGGAACGTCATTATGAGGCGATTGAGGGCGAGCAGGTCGCCGTTCAGGCGCGCCTCGACCGGGTTGAGGGCGGTAGCATGCGTGACGTTAGGCGCCATCGTCCTCGATCATCTCGTGCACGCTCATGCCGCTCGGGATCATGGGGTACACGTTGGCCTCCGGGTTTATGTGGAAGTCCAGGATGACGCAACCCGGTTGCTCCTGCGCCCAGCTCACCACCGCCTCGACGTCGTCGCCCTCGCGCACCGTCTTTCCGCTCAAGCCGTAAGCGGCGGCGAATCGCTCGTAGTCCGGGCCGGTTATCGGGGTCTCCGAGTAGCGGCGGTTGTGGAAGAACTGCTGCCACTGGCGCACCATGCCGAGGTAGCCGTTGTTGAGGATGGCCACTTTGATGTTCAGACCGAAATCCCTTATCGTCGCGAGCTCCTGGATGTTCATCTGGACGCCGCCGTCGCCGGCAACGACCCACACCGGCTCGTCGGGGTAGGCGAACGCCACGCCCATCGCAGCCGGGAGGGCGAAGCCCATCGTGCCCAGGCCCCCCGATGTGATGTGGCTGTTCTTCTTGGTGAACTCGAAGAACTGGGCCGCCCACATCTGGTGCTGGCCGACGTCGGTGACGAGCCGGACCTCTTCACCGGCCGCGGCCCTTATGGCGCTCATGATCCGGATCGGGCCGTAATCGCCCCTCGCCGCGTCCTCGCGCCTCTTCTCCGGTTCTTGATCTCTGGCGATCTCGACCCGCCACTCGGCGCACCGGTCCGCGTCTCCCCCGCCCTCGAGGTGGGCGAGGATCCCACGCAGGGCGCCCTTCGCGTCGGCGGCGATGCCGACGGTCGGCTTCACGACCTTGCCGAGCTCCGAAGGGTCGACGTCTATGTGCACTATCCTGGCGTTCGGGGCGAACCTGTCGACGGCGCCCGTGATCCTGTCGTCAAAGCGCATCCCGACGGCGAAGAGGAGGTCGGAGCGGTCTATCGCCCGGTTCACGCTCGCCGCCCCGTGCATCCCCGGCCACCCGATGTAGAGCGGATGATCCTCCGGAAACGCGCTGATCCCCAAGAGCGTTGTGACGACCGGAACTCCGGTGCGCTCGGCGAGCAGCCTTAGCTCCATCTCCGCCCCCGAGATCGTGACCCCGTGCCCCGCCAGGATGAGCGGGCGCTTGGCTTTCCTCAGGAGCGACGCCGCCGCCTCCAGCGCCGGGCTCTCGAGAGAGGGGGGCGCTTCCCTCAAGCGACGGTACCCGTTGTGCTCGCAGGCCGCGAACTGCACGTCCTTGGGAACGTCCACCAGCACCGGCCCCGGACGCCCCGAGCGTGCGATCTCGAACGCCCGCCGCACCGTCGGGTAGAGCTCGTCCGGGTCCTCGACCAGGAACGAGTGCTTCGTGAAGGGCAACGTCATGCCCGTGACGTTGGTCTCCTGGAAGGAGTCCTTGCCCATCGCCGGCCTACCGACCTGGCCCGTGATCGCTACGACCGGCACAGAGTCCATCTGCGCCGTCGCCAGGCCCGTTACGAGGTTCGTGGCTCCGGGCCCGCTCGTCGCCACGCACACCCCTACCCGTCCCGTCGCCCGGGCATAGCCGTCGGCCGCATGAGCAGCAGCCTGCTCATGCCGCACCAGAACGTGTTTTAGCGGGTAGTCGGGGAGGGCGTCGTAGAAAGGCATGATCGCCCCCCCAGGGTAGCCGAAGAGGTACTCGACCCCCTCGTCCAGGAGCGCCTCGCACATGGCCTCGCTCCCGGTGCGTGGCCTGTATTCGACGTTGAATGCGGTGTTCTGCACGGTTTTCCCATCCTTTTTAGAAGAGTCGCGAGCTAGAGAGCCTTCGGCCGAAGAACGGGGGTCTTACCCGCCTTGCGGCTACTTCAGGCGGACCGGATGGCGTCGCCCCGGTCCGCCCTGGTAATTAGTCGTGGTAGGGCGGAAGGGACGACACCCGTGGATACTCGCGGGTGGATGGGGGGAGTGAGCAGGCGGGCGATCTTGAGCATCAAGCCCGAGACCTTCTTCCGCGCCGTTTTTGAAACTTCGCTCAAGAGCCCTCGCTCACTGGCCTGCAAGTGCGTGAAGGGTTACACACCGCTAGAGGGTTTGTCAAGCCGCACATAGCTCCTTTCCTGAGCACTTAAAGAGGTTCGGCGTGATCCTCGAACCACCGGGCGACCTGCTCCACGTCGAGTGTCCTCCGGGCCACATCCACGCCGAAGTCTTCCAATTCTTGCTGCGTAGCCTCGACCTCGTAGCCGAACGTGGATAGCAAGTAAGAGCCCATCGTCACGCCGGTCCTCTTATTGCCGTCCACGAAAGGGTGGCGCCGGATCAGTGACTCACAGAGGGCCGCAGCCTTCTCGTAAGGGCTCGGGAAATGCTCCTGCCCAAAGGATGATCCCCACGGCCTCTCTATGGCTGCTTTCAGGGACTCCAAGTCCCTCACGCCCTCCGAACCTCCGTACCGCTCGATGAGCACGGTGTGCGCGAAGAGGATACGCCTGAGATCCGGGTTCGGCACCCGCCTACCGCTCGGAAAGGTTCCTCAGAGCCTGGTCGTACTTCTTCGTGAAGCGGGCGACGAACTCCGCGATGTCGTCCGGAGGACGCTCGGCGACCGGCTCGATCCGAACACCCTCACCTTCGGAGTTCACCGACACCCTCAGCCCCGGCTCCCAGCGCAGCTCCCGCAGTATCTCCGCAGGGATCGGGACCATCACCGACCCGCCTACCTTCTTCAACGTGCGCTCGATCCTCACTCTCGACTCCCTGGCGCTGATGTACGTTAAACAAAGTATAACCAAATTGTCCCTTTTTGACCGCCCGTTGAGATCACCGATAGAGTTGGAGGGAAAGTCCGTACGGAGGAGGAGCATGGATTCTGAGGGCGGATCGAAGTGGACTTCGAGGGCGGTTTTGATCACCGGCTGCTCGTCCGGCATCGGCCGGGCGACGGCCGAGCGTCTCGCGCGGAGGGGCTGGACGGTGTACGCCACGGCCCGCAACGTCGGGGCGATCGCGCCGCTAGAAGAACGCGGGTGCAGGCTACTCCCGCTCGACGTGACCGACGAGGAGTCTATGAGAGGCGCCGTCGAGGAGGTCGAGCGGGCCGAGGGGGCGGTCGGGGTGCTCATCAACAACGCTGGCTACAGCCAGTCCGGCGCGGTAGAGGAAGTCCCGATGGAGAAGGTCCGGCGCCAGTTCGAGACGAACGTCTTCGGGCTGGCGCGCATGTGTCAGCTGGTCTTGCCGGGGATGAGAGGGCAGGGCTTCGGCAGGATCGTCAACCTCTCATCCATGGGCGGCAGCCTCACCCTCCCCGGAGGGGGCTACTACCACGCGACCAAGCACGCCGTCGAAGCGATAAGCGACGCGTTGCGCTTCGAGGTGCGCGGCTTCGGGGTGGAGGTCGTGGTTATAGAACCCGGACTCATCCGCACCGGCTTCGCGGAGACGGCCGTTGACTCGATGGGAGATGATGGTAGCGGTCCCTACGGCGGGTTCGACAAAGGCGTGGCGAGGGTGACCCGCGAGAACTACGAGAGGGGGCCGCTGGCGAGGCTGGGGGGAGGCCCTGAGGCGGTCGCCGAGACGATGGAGCGTGCGATCTCGGCCGCCCGTCCGCGGGCCCGCTACACCGTTACCCCGTCGGCGAGGCTGCTGATCTCAGCCCGGAGGCTCTTACCGGATCGAGCCTGGGACGGCCTCGTGGGGTTCTTCTACCCGCGTCCCGGCGAATAATCTCGCAGCGAGTAGACGAGCCAGCTTCGGGCCTCTCCGCCCGCACTGTTCCGCGCGTGTCCCACAGAAAGCGTCGTGCCGTTGACCCAAGACCTCCGACAACCCCTGTCGAAGACAGAGGGGAGATCCGTTAGGCGACCGTGGTATCATTCGCCCTCTCAGTGAGTTGGAGGGGGAGAAGCATGCGC
>JALYGY010000077.1 GCA_030776865.1 Actinomycetota bacterium
AGTGCTGATTGCTGACAGCTACTAGGATGGTCTAAACTTCCTCCGCACCTTAATCTCAAGGGGGTTGAGCTTGGATCATCGCCCGCCTTCGGTAAAGGTAGAGAAGCCCTGGGGCTACTTCGAGCAGTACACCCACAACCTGCCCTGCACGGTCAAGATCATCACGGTCTCAGCAGGCGGCACCCTATCGCGCCAGTACCACCAAAAGCGCGACGAGCTCTGGGTCGTCCTGGATCCGGGTGCCCGCGTCGAGCTGGACGGGGAGGTGCTCCATCCCGAGGTAGAGGAGAAGCTCTTTATCCCAAGGGAGACGGTACACAGGCTCTCAGCGGTAGGTGAGGGGGACGTCCGCATACTGGAGATCTCCTTCGGCGCGTTCGACGAGGACGACATCGTCCGCCTGGAGGATGTCTACGGCCGCGTGGAACCATCGTGATCTCCGCGGCTTCCAGGTGAGCCTCCGGGGTGAAGAGGAGCCGCGCCGGCCCGAGCCGGAAGGGACACCCGGTCTTTCCGCGAGGACCGGACCGACGCGCGAGGGTCGTTCCCGCGTCCCCTCTCTCCTCTTGCTCCTCGCGGTCCTGTTGCTGACACTCCTCGCGGCGGCGGCATTCCTCGTGTGGAGATCCCTCGGTGACGACCTCTCCGGCACCAGCGTCGCGAGGGACTCCATAGACTCCGGCCCGGAGCCGCGCGTCCGGCTCACCAACGCCACGGGACAGGTGCGGGTCGAGGGCGTGGAGGACCTCGAATCCATCGAGTACGAGGTAACGAGGTACGCTTTGGCCGGCGACCCGGCCGCCGCCAAGAGGAGGGCCTCAGAGGTGCCGGTGAATCTCTCCCGCGAGGACTCGACGGTCGTCCTAGAGACCGGCGGGGGCCGGGGCACCGGGGCAGACTACCTGCTCAAAGTGCCGTCCGCGGGCACCGTTGAGGTTGAGGCCGGGGCGGGCGACGTCGAGGTCGCCGGCCTCTCCGGCAACGTGACGGTCGTAGCCAACGCCGGCGACGTGACGGTCCGCAACACCGGCAACGACGTGACGGTCGGGGCCCCGCAAGGCGACGTCCTCGTCAGCGGCGTCAGCACCGATACTGGCCAGACCGAGCTGGAGGTCGGGTCGGGAGACGTCACCCTGCAGAATACGATCGTCGGCACGCTCGAGGCCCACGTCGAAGCCGGGGACGTCACCCTCTCCGGCCGCTTCTCCGGAAGCGGCCGGGTCCTCGTCGAGACGGGCAACATAACCGCGAACCTCCCGCCCGAAGACACGCGCGAGCTCACCCTCGAGACGAGGGTGGGCCAGGTCATGCGCGAGACCCCGGCCGAGGACGAAAAGCGTCCCGAGGGGGCCTAGCGTGTTCCGCCGGCAACGCTACGTCGAGTTTGTTCACCACTCCCCGGAGGACTTCTGGAGCGCTTTAAGGGAGGTCTGGTTCGCCCCTGGCCGCTTCTTCAAGATGCTCGATCCCGGAGGCGGCCCGATCCGACCGGCGCTCTTCGCCTCGCTCATCCTCTACCTCAACCTGCTCTTCGAGGCCTTCCTCCAGGCCGTCTGGCTAGGGGAGTTCAACTACGCCCTCATCTACGCACCCTTTCTGGGGTTGGTCGTCGCCCTGGTTCTCGCCCCGCTCCTGGTCGCCGGGCTCACGACCCTTGTCCTCGTCGTCCTGGAGGGCGCGCCCTCGCGCCCGAGCTTCGGTCCCCTCTTCCGCGCCCTGGGCTACGCCACCGGGATAGGCCTCGTGCTTTGGGTCCCCTTCGGCCCCCTCCTCGCTATCCCCTACGGCGCCCTCGTCTCCACCATCGCCGTAAAAGAGACCCTGAACATCGGCTGGACACGAGCAGCCGCCGCTGCCCTCATCCCGCTCGGGGCGGTGCTCCTGATCGTTCTCCTCCTGACCGGAGAAGCCGTGGCTCTCCTTCTCAATCCACCGGGAAGTTAGAGCTTGTCAGCCTGAAGCCTAGCTATCCAGCTTCTCGAGCGCGAGCGCGGTGAGCAGAGCCGAGCCTTGCGGCAGGATCTCCTCGTCGAAAGCGAAGGTGGGCGTGTGGAGTCCCGAGACCTCCTCGCCGACGCCGAGCCAGATAAAGGCCCCCGGCATCCTCTCCAGGAAAAACGCGAAGTCCTCGCCGCCCATCGAAGGGTTCGGGAGCTCCAGGGTGTTCTCCTCGCCGAAGAGCTCCCTGATCACGCCGAGAGCGTGCCGCGCCGCGCCTTCGTCGTTTATGGTTACAGGATAGGAGAAGTCGTAGTCGCTCGCGGCGTCGCCGCGCATCCCCTGGGCGACACCGCGAGCGAGCTGCTCGATCCGCTCCGGCATCTTCCGTCGGAGA
>JALYGY010000078.1 GCA_030776865.1 Actinomycetota bacterium
ACGACCTCTCGATGGTCTATACGCCCGGGGTCGCCCGGGTGTGCCGGGCGATCGCCCAGAACCCCGAGAGGGCCTTCAACCTCACCATCAAGCGCAACACCATCGCCGTCGTCTCCGACGGCACGGCTGTGCTGGGCCTGGGGGACATCGGGCCCAAGGCAGCGATGCCCGTCATGGAGGGCAAGGCCGCGCTCTTCAAGCAGTTCGCCGACGTGGACGCGTTCCCGATCTGCCTCGATACCAAGGACACAGACGAGATCGTACAGACCGTCAAGAACATAGCCCCGGCCTTCGGCGGCATAAACCTCGAGGACATCTCGGCGCCGAGGTGCTTCGAGATCGAGGAGCGCCTGAAGGAGGAGCTGGAGATCCCGGTCTTCCACGACGACCAGCACGGGACGGCGGTCGTGGTCCTGGCGGCGCTCATCAACGCGCTCAAGATCGTGGGCAAGGAGATGGAAGATTTGAGGGTCGTCGTCAACGGGATCGGGGCCGCGGGAGTCGCGTGCGCCAAGATCCTGTTCGCCGCCGGGGCGACGAACATCATCGGCTGCGACTCGAGAGGCATCGTGCATGAGGGCCGCGAGGGGTTGAACGCCGCCAAGATGTGGTTCGCCGAGAACACCAACCGCGAGGGACGCACCGGCGGCCTTGCGGAGGCCACAAGGGGAGCAGACCTTTTCTTGGGGCTCTCCGTACCTGGGGTCCTGACCGTGGAGCACCTGCAGAGCATGAACGAGGACCCGATAGTCTTCGCCATGGCCAACCCCGACCCCGAGATAAGGCCCGAGGTTGCGATGGGACACGCGAGGATCATGGCCACGGGCCGCAGCGACTATCCGAACCAGATCAACAACGTCCTCTGCTTCCCCGGCATCTTCAGGGGGGCGCTGGACGTGCGGGCCCGCGAGATAGACGAGGAGATGAAGCTCGCCGCAGCCGAGGCGATAGCCGGCGTGATCCCGGAGACAGAACTCTCGGAGGATTACATTACCCCGAGCGTCTTCGACGAGCGCGTCGCCCCCGCCGTCTCCGAGGCCGTCGCCGAGAGGGCCAAAGAGAGCGGGATGGCCCGGCGCGCGCAGGAGCACGCGGAGACCGGGTTGCAGACGACCTGACGTCCGAAGCCTCACTGGATTTATCTCCGGCGCACCGTAGAATGAAGCCGTGGCGACGTTAGGACAGATCTTCGTGTGCGCCACGCCAGGAGAGGGGCGCTGCGGCGCGAAGGGCGGGACCGAACTCCTCGAGGTGTTCCGGGCGGAGGTCGAGCGGCGCGGGCTCCCGCCCTCCGCAGTGCTGCGCAATGCCTGCACCCGCCGCCACCACGAGGGTCCGGTCGTATTTGTCTACCCGGACGACGTCTGGTACACGCGCGTTAGCCCTGAGGACGTACCGGAGATCGTCGAGCGGCACCTGACGACGCCGGTGCGGGAGAACCTGGCCCCTCAACATTTCAGCTGATCAGCCGGTGAGCATTTCGAGCACCGAGGAGCGACGAACTGCCCTAGCTGACCGGCTGACCAGCGTCAAAGCCCACTCGTCCCAGGGTTCGCTCCATCGCCCAGTCTGAGGCGGCGAGGATGCGGTCGCGGCGGCCCCTGAGGTAGTACAGCAGCACGCTGCGGTAGAGCGCCTGGGCAGCCGGGCCCTTTAATCGTACCCCGAGTGCTTCGGCCACGGCGCTCTCGGGGCCGAGGCTCACCACGTATCCGCGGTTGAAGAAACGGAAGGGCGGACGGTCCTCCCCATCGGGCCTCCCGCGGAGCCTGCGTCCGAGGTCCCGGGCGGTCCACGGCCCTTGCTGGACCGCGACCGAGGCGGTAGGGGGTAGGGTATCGTAGCGAGGGTCCTCGTAGTGGCTCGCGTCTCCGAGGACGTAGACTTCCTCCCGGCCGGGCAGGGTGAGGTATGCGTCCACCCCCACCCTCCCGGCAGCGTCGTGTTCTCCGGTCAGGTCCCGGACGACCCCCGAGACGTCTA
The DNA here is from genome assembly GCA_030776865.1 of Actinomycetota bacterium. Classification (GTDB taxonomy): domain Bacteria; phylum Actinomycetota; class Rubrobacteria; order Rubrobacterales; family Rubrobacteraceae; genus JALYGY01. Next base: position 1,984 of record JALYGY010000078.1, read on the forward strand.
TGCCCGCCGCCCATACGCGAAGGCGCGCCGGAAGCCACTCCTCCCCGGCCCGCACGCCCGTCTCGTTCGCCTCCTGGACGGGGGCGTTCAGCCGCACCTCGACCCCGAGGCTAGCCAGTTGCTCCATCGCGACGTCGTGAAAGTACTCATCGAGCCAGCCTATGAGCCGATCCTCGGCCTCGAGCAGCACGACCCGGGGCTCGAAGAGGGGGCTCCGGACGGTGCGTTTCTCGAGGTATCGGAACAGGACGGCGACCTCGGCGGCCAGCTCCACCCCGGTCGCGCCCCCGCCCGCAATGGCGACCGTGAGATCGCCGGGATGGGCTCTGGACGCCCGGCTGGTGGCCGACTGCCAGGCCCCGCTCAAAGAGGCGCGAAGTCGGAGGGCGTCCTGTAGCGTCCGGAAGAGCTGGAAACGGGGGATCAGGCCGCCGGGGGGCCGCGCTGCGCCGCTTCCGGCGGCGAGAACGAGGTACTCGTAGCCGATCTTGCCGGAGGATGTCTCGAGTGTTCTCTCGGCGAGGTCTACGCCGGTAACCTCGGCTCTGAGGAAGTCACAGCGACCCTCGCAGAGAGGGGGGATCGGCGAGCGGACACTCTCGGGGTGGATGCGCCCGACGGCGACCTCTTGGATGAGGGGTGTAAACGAGTACTCTTCCTCGCGATCGACGAGCAGCGTCTCGCCCGGACGCCGCAGGACGGGGGGCAGGTTCCGCACCAGGGACGTCCCGGCGAAGCCCCCCCCGACGATAACCACGCGCGCCCCGCGCCGGACGCTACGCGCCACCGGCTAGCCCGCCCTCTTGAAGCGGCGACGAGGTGGGGCCGACTTCGGGGTTTCGCGCATACTGTAGTAGCCTCCATTCTCTACTTGACCCCGTGAGTATAGCGGGGTAGGTCGGGCGTTTGAGGGAGACGCTTTACAAAGCGCGCGAGTAAACGTAGACTCTACAAGCCGTCGTCGGATGGGGAGCCGACGACCTGAGGGGCAGTTGGGAAAAAAGGGGAACGACCTCGTAGCGGGGCTAGAAAGGGGCCGTCGTGGTGAAGGAGGCAGTGGGGATCGGGGACATCGCCCCCGGGATCATCGTCAGGCACACCAACCGTCGCCTGGGGAAGCTCGAACCGTGCGAGGCTTGTGAGCGTTTGATCTCGGGCCGCATCTCTTTCTCGGAGTTCACGGATCAGGTCGGGGACGGCTATCGGGAGCTACTGGATTTCATGATGGAGCACGACCTGCATCCTGGGCGTCCCGAGGAGGTTCTCTTCTGCATAGACTGCCACGCGGGCCTCTACGATAGGGCCGTCCTCCGCTCCCAGCTCGAGTACCTCTACAGCCGCGATGAACGCCAGAGGGTGGGCTGGTAGTAGATAAGCTCACCATCATCGCCTCGCTCGTCATAAGGCGCCTCGTGGGTAACCGCTAGAACGCCCGACCTCCAGCCGCCGGTCTCGCGGCGTGTTCAGGGGGCACAGTTAGGTTATCATTGCGCCCATGACCACTATCTTGATCGTTTTGCTCCTCCTGATCGGGGTTATACTCGCTGCCTCGCTCGCGCTCGGGCGCGTCTCCTACGAGGTGGAGAGCGCCCGCGACACCGAGTACCTGGAGCTCGAGGGGACCTGGGTGCGCTACAACATCATCGGCGGGGGACCGCCGGTGCTTCTGGTTCACGGCTGGCTCTCTTCGTCGCGCATCTGGGAGCAACTCGCCGCTCGTCTCGCGCAGCGGTTCACCGTATACACGCTCGATTTGAGCGGCTTCGGCGAGTCCGATAAACCCCTCTCCGGATACGGGGTTCGCAACGGTAGCAGGCTACTCTACGCCTTCTGCGCCCACTTCGGCCTGACCCGGACCAACGTCATCGGTCACGACCTCGGCGGGAACATGGCCTTAAAGCTCGCCGCCGACCATCCGGACGTGGTCGGCCGCCTCGTTCTCGTCGCTACTCCGGCCGACGAGAACCAGATCGATCTCCCGACGCCGCTCTGGCTCGCCACTCTGCCCGTCCTTGGCCCCATCTTCTACACTCTGGGGCGCCTCGCGCAGCCGGTGCGCAGGCTCTGGATGCGACCCTTCGTCGCCGACCCGCGCGACCTGAGCGAAGAGGTCGTCGAGGACGCCGGCCGCTCGACGCCGGCGGCGGCTAGCAAGACCCTGGCCGTCGCGCGGCGCGAGATCTCGGGCGGGCGCCTCGCGCGCCAGGCCGGGATCATCAAGACCCCTCTGCTCCTTATCGCGGGTGAGGAGGACCAGATCGTGGACCCACAGGCCGTCGGGGTGTGGGCCCGGAGCGTGGAGCAGGCCGAGATCTGCCTCCTCGACGAGTGCGGTCACCTGCCCATGATCGAACGCACGGCCGAGTTCAACGCCCGGATACTCGCCTTCCTCACGGGTGACGCCCGATACCTGGATTACGTCGGGCCTCCCTCCGAGACCGATGAGGAGGCGGCCGAGTACGAGGAAGTCGTTGGCGAAGGCTCTGTTGAAGAGGACGAGGCGCCAGCTCTGCCCGCGGATTCTGCCGGGTCATCGGAAAATACGGCCGAGGGGTACGAAGAGCCGCCAAACGTCGTCCGCAAGCAGGGCGACAGATACCCGGCAAGGCCCCGGAGAGCCGAGCCCGAACCTCCCGGCTCACCCTCCAGCGACGGTGCCGAAGACGACCGGTTGCGCCGGCGCCGCGCCCCTTCGGAGGACTTGATACCCGAGTTGCCCGAGGACCTGTTCGACTGGCCCGATGCGCAAGACGAGCTCCGCCCCCGGGAGCGGCCCCGGACCGGATCCCCCGAAGAGCGGGAAGACGACGACCCAGAGAATCCTCCTCGCCCTCAGTAGCCCGGTGCTTCAGGAGCCGGCCGAAATCCACGTGCACGGCCACGACTTCGAGAGAGGGGTCTCCTCGCCTGAGGTGGCCAGCCTCGCGGGGCGGTCAGGGATCATGGACCATGAGTCGGGGGGCGTGCGGGACGCGCTTCTCGTGCGACCCCGCTAGGGAAGTGCGCCGCACCACCATCGTCCTGACCTTCACGCTCTCCTTGTTAATGGTGGCTCCGCCGCTCGTCCGCCCGGCCTTCGCCCACGGGTTCGGACAGAGTTATGATCTTCCACTCCCCCTGTGGCTCTACCTCTACGGTGCGGGTGCCGCGGTGCTTGCCTCCTTTGTCCCCATAAGCCTGTTTGCCGGCCGGAGCCACGCCCGTGAGAGGGATCCGTACCCCCGGTTCGACCTCCTGCGGATCGGACCGCTTCGGGCGGTGATCACCGCCCGGGCGTTCCTGGGCGGGGTACGGCTGTTCTCGGTAGCCAGCTTCTTTCTCGTCATCATCAGCGGTTTGTTGGGCAGGCAGGCTGAGAACTACAACTTCGCGCCGACTTTCGTCTGGATAATCTGGTGGGTGGGCCTGAGCTTCTTCACGGCCTCTGTGGGCAACGTCTGGCCACTGGTGAACCCCTGGACGATTCTTTTCGAGTGGGCCGACGGGCTCGCTCGGCGCCTGGGGGCGGGCCTCGAGCTGCACGAACCCTACCCCGATAGCTGGGGCGTGTGGCCGGGGACGGTGCTCTACGCCGCTTTCGTCTGGGTCGAGCTCGTCTTCTACGGTTCGTCGGTGCCCTTGAGCATCGCGTTCCTGGTCCTCTCCTACTCGGTCATCACCTGGATCGGCATGGCCGTCTTCGGCAAGGACGCCTGGCTGCGAGGGGGTGAGGCGTTCTCGATCTTCTTCGGCATCCTTGCCCGTTTTGCGCCTACCGAGGTGCGGGTGAAAACGCCGCGAGCCTGCCGGAAGCGCGGGGCCTGCTGGGTAAATGAGGAGGGCTGCGCCAACTGCTACGAGTGCTTCGCCGAGGCTCCTCCCGAAGACCGCGAACTCGACCTGCGGCCCCCCGCTGTCGGACTCGCTCGCCCCGAACCGCCGCCTCCTGGCAGCATGGTCTTCGTCATCCTCATGCTCACCGGCGTCGCCTACGACGGTCTGCTGGCGACCCCACTGTGGCTCGAGGTCGTACGGCTCACCCCCCTAAACCAGACGCTAGGGCTCTTCGTGATGCCGGTGGCGTTCCTCGCCGTTTACCTTGGCTTCGTGAAGCTCAGCCAGCTCCTGGGCGGGGGTGAGGTGCCTCTCGGGCGGCTCGCGCCCGCCTACGTGTACTCGCTCGTGCCGATCGCGATCGCCTACCAGGTAGCCCACTACTACACGTACCTGCTCATCCAGGGGCAGGGGATAATCTCTTACGTTTCGGACCCGTTCGGCTGGGGCTGGGACCTCTTCGGCACCGCGGGCTACGAGATCAAGCTAGGCCTCGTGGACGCGGCGTTCGTCTGGTACTCGCAGGTGGGCCTGATCGTCGCCGGGCACGTCATCGCCGTCTACCTGGCGCACCTGATCTCCTTGCGCTTCTTTGGAGACTCCAAGAGAGCGCTCCGGAGCCAGTCTCCGATGCTGGTCCTCATGATCCTCTACACTATCTTGAGCCTCTGGATCCTCTCCCAACCGATGGTCGAGGACGATCGTTCGGCGACGGCGGGAGAAGAGACCCTCCAGGCTCTCGTAGCGCGCTAGGTAGCGCGCTAGGGACGATGGGCCGGACTAGAGCTCTTTCTTCAGGTAGAGCCAGTCTCTTATGTTCAGGAAGTAGCCGGTCACGTAGGAGCGCTGGCGGTGGATCTCCTCGTACCCTTCGTCTTCGTAGAGCCGGAGTGCGGGCAGATTGTTGCCGCTGACGTGGAGGCCGACGGTCTTCTTGTCGGCGTACCTGGCGAAGTCTTCGGCCGCCGCGAGCAGGCGGCGGGCCATGCCCTGGCGCCGGAAACCGGGGGAGACCACCAGGCGCTCGATGTAGGCCTCCGAGGAGGCGGAAGAGTAGCGAGGATACGAGAGCAGGGTCGTGGCCCAGAGAGCGCGCGGAATGCCCAGGTTGCGGCTCAGGGTTCGCCAGAGGCCGCGGGCGAGCACCTCTTCGCGGGATTCAGCCGTGCGGACGCCGACGCTGCCGGCTAGCTCGGTCGCGGAGTAGCCCTCGATCACAAGGGAGATGACGCCGCCCGAGGCGTGCTCGAGCCGGATCCACCTCTCCATTATCCTGACCGAGCGGTCCATCCGCCTCCCGAAGACGTGGCGGAACTTGTCAAGGAACCCCTCGACCACGAGCGCGGCTATCGCCGGATCTTCATCGGGCCCGGCGAGGCGTACGGTGAATTGCTCGGCCTCCATCTCGCGGCCCATCGTACCAGAACATGGGGCTCCGGCGTCAGCCGATGAGACGCCGACGCATGATCTGGACCGGCAAGAGAGCAAGAACGAGGGTGAAGACGAGGATCCACGCGACGTCGGCCAGCACCGCGGGCGAGGGACCCGTCGCGAGCTCCCTGCAGACGTTGACCGCGTGGTAGAGCGGGGTGAAC
>JALYGY010000079.1 GCA_030776865.1 Actinomycetota bacterium
TCGTCGTGGTCGGTAGGGTCATGTCCGCTCCTCCTCGTCGCCCTGCTCTGCGGAGCCGCCGACGATCATCGAGACGAGCCGCTCGTGGTTCTCCTCCGTAGGCTCCGCCTCGCCCACCCTTACTCCCCGCCTGAGCACGACGGCCCTGTGACACACCTGCATGACGTGTTCGAGGTTGTGGGAGATGACGATGACGGAGACCCCGTGCTCCGGCGCTTCTTCGATGAGGCGCAGGACGTTCCTGGACTCTCGCGCCCCGAGGGCGGACGTCGGCTCGTCGAGGATCACGATCTTCCTGCCGAACGACATCGCCCGGGCGCTGGCGACGGCCTGCCGCTGGCCACCGGACATCAGACCGATCTCGGTCTCCGGGCCGGGAAGGTTTACCTGCAAACGCTGCAGGAGCTCTCTTGCCTTGTTGGACATGAAACCGTCCCTGACCCATCCCAACCCCCCCAACCACCGGGGGGCGACGGGCTCCCTTCCGGCGTAGAAGTTCCCGACGACGTCCATGTTGTCGAACAGCGCGAGGTCCTGGTAGACGGTCTCTATGCCGAGGTTCCGAGCCTCCATGGGCGAGTCGATCGTTACCTCTTCCCCTTCTAGAAGAATCTGGCCTTCGTCGGGTTGGTGGACGCCGCTGAGGCACTTGATGAGCGTCGATTTGCCGGCGCCGTTGTCGCCCAGCAGCGCGAGGATCTCGCCGCGCTGCAGCTCGAGGCTGACGTTGTCCAGGGCCAGGGTGGCCCCGAACCTCTTGGTCAGGTTCCGCACTTCGAGGATCGGGGTCTCTCTCCCATCCTGCCTAGTTTGTTCGCGTTCGGCTTCCACGTCACTCTCCCTGGGCCTGGAGGGTGCGGAACCGCCCCTCGAGATACCGACGAAGCACGTCGAGCTCCACGGCGAAGACGATGATACCGCCAGCGACCACCAGCTGCCAGAACTCATCGACGTTCAACAGGTTGAGGCCGTTGGCGATGACCCCGAGGATGAGCGCGCCTACCAGAGCGCCGCTGACGGAACCCCTGCCGCCAAAGAAGCTGGCCCCTCCTATGATGACGGCGGCGATCGCTTGCAGCTCCGCCAGCTCACCGGCGGTCGGATAGCCAGAGGCCGTCCTTCCGGCCGTGATCAGGCCGGCGAAACCCGCCATCAGGCCGCTTATCATGAACACCGACAGGATGACCGCCCCGACGGGGATGCCAGCCCGGCGGGCCGCCTCCTTGTCTCCTCCGACGAGGTAGATCCAACGCCCCCACTTGAGGCGACGGGTCAGGACGATCGCGAGGAGCGCGAGCCCGGCGACCAAAAATACCGGGATGGGGATGGGCCCCAGGTATCCGCTGCCGAGCGTGACGACGACCGCCGGTACATTGGGTATCGCGCGGCCATCAGAGAGCACGAGCGCCAGACCTCTCGCCGCGTAGAACATCGCGAGCGTCGGGATGAAGGCGTGCGGCAGCTTTCCTTTGACAAGCATGAACCCGTTGAAGAAACCCGCGATTAGCCCCGTCAGCAGGAGGGCGAGAACGCTGAACAGACCACCGACATCCTGGTTCCACGTGAAGACGAGGGCGCCCAGCACCGTTGAGAGCGCCAGCACCGACCCGACCGAGAGGTCGATGCCTGCAACCAGGATCACGAAAAGCTGGCCTATCGCCAGAACGGCGAGCACCGAGGTCTGGGCCGCGATGTTGGAGAAGTTCTGCACCGTCAGAAACACGGGGCTCAGCAGGTTGAACACCAGGATGAGGAGCAACAAGATGATCCCCGGACCGAGCCTTATGAGCGTAAGGGCCCACCTGAGCGACCTCTCCGAGTTCAGGATGGATCGCGAACCCGTGATCCGCCCGTCGATGGAGCTCATGCCCGCCTTTCTTTGCTCCGGCGAGGACCGACGCGCTGCCAAGATGCTTCGGCCACGATCGCCGGACGCCCCCTTTCACCCTCCGCGCGCAGCGGATAGGGGTGCCCCGCAGGTTGCTCCACCCTCGAGCACTCCTCCCTGGGTCGTTCCAATTCCCCTTGCGCGGATGCTACTCACTAGCGCCACTCGTGTCAACGTCTAAGGGCTCGTCCCCGGTCTCCGGCTGAGGCGGGCAAGGGACGCACGATCCCTATCCACCGCGCGAGGAGCGAAGACCGTGGCGGTGTGGTGCCTCGGGCCCATCCGCGCTTGACAACGCGTTTGCTCCGTATATACGCTTCACCCTGGCTTGGAACATTGCAAGCCGGGGTGAAGCGTATACCGGCGATAGCGGCCAGAGGACTTTCGCATGAAGGTGGGATTGCTGGGAGCGGGGCGCATAGGCGCCTTCCACGCCGGGGTTCTGGCCGAGCACGAAGGCGTCGGTGAGGTCGTGGTCGGCGACCTCGACACGGGGCGTGCGGCGGCGGTCGCAGAAACGGTGGGGGGGAGCTCGGGGACCATAGAGGAAGTCATCGGTTCGGGGCCCGACGCGGCTGTTATAGCCGCAGCGACCTCGGCGCACGCGGACCTGATAAACGCCTGCCTGGATGAGGGCCTGCCGACGTTCTGCGAGAAGCCGGTCGCGCTCGGTTACGATGAGACGGTAGCGATCGTGGACCGTGTCGAGTCCTCCGGAGCGATTCTCCAGGTCGGGTTCATGAGGCGCTTCGACGCCGGATACAGGGAGGCAAAGCGCCTCGTGGATGCCGGCGCTTTGGGGACGCTCTACTCGATGCACATGTTCGGCCACGATCACGAACCGCCGCCCGAGGGGTACATTCCGCATTCCGGGGGCATCTTCCGGGACCTTCATATCCACGAGTTCGATGTCTTGCGCTGGCTGACCGGGAGCGAGGCGGAGGAGGTGTTCGCCCGGGGAAGCGTGCGGAAGTTCGGCATGTTCGCCAAGTACGATGACTACGACACCTCAGCCGCCGTAATCAGGATGGCTTGCGGTGTGCTGGTGGTCCTGACCGGTAGCCGCCACAACCCTTCCGGATACGACGTTCGCATGGAGATCTTCGGGTCGGAGGATAGCGTCTGCGTAGGTCTGAACGAGCGCACGCCGCTCCGCTCCGTGGAGCCGGGGGTCGCGCCGCCCGAGGGACGGCCGTACCCGGGTTTTCTGGTGCGATTCGAGCAGGCGTATCGGGACGAGTTGGCGCATTTCATCGACCTGGTGGGTGGCCGTGCCGGTAACCCGTGCACGGCGCACGACTCTCTGGAAGCCTTGCGGATCGCCATAGCGGCGGAGGTTTCTATAGCCGAGGATCGCCCTGTGTCGCTGGGGGAGATCGGGTGAGACGGACGCCCGCCCGCGTGTCTGGCGCACCGGTCTCCTGGGGCGTCAACGAGGTGCCGGGGTGGGGCTACCAGATGAGCGCCGAGCGGGTGCTCGGCGAGGCTGCTTCGCTCGGCCTGTCGGCGATCGAGGCAGGCCCCGAGGGCTTTCTTCCGAGCGACCCCGCCGCCGCCGCGCGCGTGCTCGGAGAACACGACCTGGGGTTGGTGGGCGGGTTCGTGCCGGTCGTGCTGCACCGGGCCGAACTACGCGAGGATGAGCTCGCCGCGGTCGAGCGTCAGGCGGAGTACCTCGCTGTTTGCGGCGGCGAGGTGCTTATCGTGGCGGCCTCCACCGGCCGGGAGGGCTACGAGGAGGGGGAGGAGGAGCTGGTCGAGGAGTTCTGGGAGGAGCTGTTCGAGGGGCTCGCTTCGGTCGATGAGATCGGCGACCGGCACGGCCTGAGCGTTGCGGTGCACCCCCACTTCGGCACCGTGATCGAACGCCGGTACCACCTGGAACGCTTTCTCGAAGGTTGCGAGACGGCGCTGTGCCTGGACACCGGGCACCTCGTGCTCGGCGGGGACGATCCGGTGAGGGTGGCCGAGGTCGCGGCCCCTCGGGTGGGCCTCGTACACCTCAAGGACGTCGACCGGCGTCTTGCAGAGAGGGTCGCGGCCGGTGAGGCCGGCTACGAAAAGGCGGTGCGAGGGGGCGTCTTCAAGCCGCTCGGCGACGGGGATGTGGAGGTCGAGCGCGTGATCGAGCTGCTAGAGGGGTCGGGCTACCGGGGTTGGTACGTCCTCGAACAGGACGTCATGCTCGACGACGAACCGGACAAGGGGGAGGGCCCCATCGAGAACGTACACAAAAGTCTGGCTTTCGTGCAGAGAAGACTCGAGCCTGAAGGGGGTTCGGGACCCAGATGACGGAGCTCGAGATCATCACGATGGGACGGGTCAGCGTAGACCTGTACCCCGAGCAGATCGGTGTCTCGTTGGCCGAAGTGAAGAGCTTCGCCAAATCTCTCGGCGGCAGCGCGACCAACGTGGCCGTCGCGGCGGCCCGGCACGGGCACGGGTGTGCGGTCGTAACTAGGGTGGGAGACGATGGTTTCGGAGCGTACGTTCGTGCCGCGCTCGAAGGGTTCGGGGTGGACCCGCGTTGGGTGAGCACGGATCCCGACCTGCGCACGCCCCTGGCTTTCTGCGAGATCTTCCCTCCCGACGACTTCCCGATACTTTTTTACCGGCAACCGAAGGCCCCGGATATCAACCTCCGGGTAGAAGACCTGGACCTGGAGGCGATAGCGGCGGTACCGCTCTTCTGGATAACGGGCACGGGCCTCTCCGACGAGCCCAGCCGGAGCACCACGCTCGCTGCCCTCGAGCAACGCTCAGGAGGCATCACCGTCTTCGACCTCGACTACCGCCCGATGCTGTGGGTATCGAGGGAGGAGACCGAGCGCCTCTATCGCGAGGCTCTCCAGCACGCTACCGTGGCGGTGGGCAACCGGGAGGAGGTCGAGGTAGCGGTCGGCACCGCCGACCCGTTCGAGGCTTCGGGGGCGCTGCTCGAACGCGGTCTCGAGCTCGCGGTCGTGAAGCGGGGCCCGCAGGGCGTGCTCGCCCGGACGGCGGCGGGCGTGGTCGAGGCGCCCCCCATAGAGGTGGAAGTCGTGAACGGGCTCGGGGCGGGGGACGCCTTCGGGGGCGCCTTGTGCCACGGTCTGCTCTCCGGTTGGGATCCCGAGAGGATGATCCGGTACGCCAACGCCGCCGGCGCCATCGTCGCCTCGCGCCTCGCGTGCGCCGACGATATGCCTACCCCCGAGGAGGTCGAACAGCTCCTGGAAGGGTCTGCCGGTGTCTGAGATCGTACAGAGAGAACGGAGGTGCGCTGGGATATGGGCACGGCTAGGTTGACGACTGCCCAGGCGTTGGTCAGGTTTCTCGCGAACCAGTACGTGGAGCGCGACGGGGTGGAGCACCGCTTCTTCGCCGGTGTCTTCGGCATCTTCGGCCACGGCAACGTGGCAGGGGTGGGCCAGGCGTTGCAGCAGTACTCGGGCGAGCTCACCTACTACCAGGCCCGCAACGAACAGGCGATGGTCCACACAGCCTCCGCCTACGCCCGGATGAGGAACCGGCTAGGCTCGTTCGCCTGCACGACCTCCATAGGTCCCGGTGCGACCAACATGGTTACGGGGGCCGCTTTGGCGACCATAAACCGTCTGCCCGTGCTGCTCCTGCCCGGCGACGTCTTCGCCTCGCGCGCCCCGGACCCCGTGCTCCAGCAGCTCGAGGCCCCGCACGACGGGACCCTCTCGGTCAACGACTGCATGGGGCCGGTATCTCGGTACTGGGACAGGATAGAGCGACCGGAGCAGATCATACCGGCGGCTCTTTCGGCCATGCGCGTCCTGACGAATCAGGCCGAGACCGGGGCCGTCACCCTCGCTCTCCCCCAGGACGTCCAGGCCGAGGCCCACGACTTCCCCGAAGAATTCCTCGAACGTCGTGTCTGGCGCGTCGGTCGCCCCCTGCCCGACGCCGCAGATCTGGAGCGCGCCGCCGAACTTATCCGGAGCTCCAGGCGACCGATGATCGTGGCCGGGGGGGGTGTGATCTACTCGGAGGCCACGGGGGTTTTGCGACACCTCGTCGAGCAGACCGGGATACCGGTCGGAGAGACGCAGGCCGGCAAGGGTTCGCTACCCTACGATCATCCGTGCTCTTTGGGCGCCCTGGGCGCGACGGGGACGCTCGCCGCGAACCGCGTAGCGGCCCGAGCGGACCTGGTCATCGGGGTTGGGACCCGCTGGACGGATTTCACCACCGCCTCCAAGACCGCTTTTCAGTACCCCGAGGTGCGCTTCGTAAACATCAACGTCGCGGACTTCGACGCAGCCAAGCACGCGGGATTGCGCCTCGTGGGTGACGCTAGGGCGACGCTCGAAGCCCTCCTGGGGGTCCTCGCCGGTTACGGGGTGGAGGCGCGCTACAGAGAGCACAACGCCCGCGCGAGCGAGGAGTGGGACCGGGAGGTCGAGCGCCTCTACACGCTGGGACACGCTCCCCTGCCCAGCCAGGGCGAGGTCATCGGGGCGGTCAACACCTTCGCGGATCCGGGGGACGTGGTGGTGTGCGCGGCGGGTTCGATGCCGGGGGATCTGCACAAGCTCTGGAGGGTACGCGACCCGAAGGGCTACCACGTCGAGTACGGCTACTCATGCATGGGCTACGAGATCGCCGGCGGCGTGGGGGTCAAGATGGCAGCGCCAGAGCGTGAGGTCTACGTCATGGTAGGGGACGGCTCCTACCTGATGATGAGCTCGGAGATAATCACCTCGATCCAGGAGGGGTACAAGCTCACCGTCGTACTCGTGGACAACTCGGGCTACTCCTCCATCGGCGCGCTCAGTCGCTCCGTCGGCTCCGACGGCTTCGGGACGCACTACCGCTACCGCAAAAACGGCTCCATCGGCCTCGATTCCGAGAGAGAGCCGGGCGAGGTGCTCCCCGTGGACCTTGCCGCCAACGCAGAGAGCTTCGGCGCGCGCGTGTTCCGGGCGAAGACCGTCGACGAGCTTAAAGGTGCGCTCGAGGACGCGAAGGGTGTGGAGCGAACGGTCGTCATCCATGTCCCCGTGGACCGCTACGAGGGCGTTTCGACATACGAGTCCTTCTGGGACGTGCCCGTGGCGGAGGTCTCTGAGATAGACTCCGTCGTCGCCGCCCGCGAGGAGTACGCGAAAGGCAGGAGGGCGGAGCGCCATCACCTCTAGAAAGGAGCCCCGGAGCGTGAACGACCTGCTCGTTAGCAGCAAACGGAAGCCGGATGCGGACGGGAGCGTTGTAGGGATCACCCCGGAAAAGGCCGGGTGGGAGTACGTGGGCTTCGAGGTTCTCCGGCTCGCGGGCGGGAGGATCGTCGAGCGCCGCGCCGACGGAGTGGAGGTCTGCCTGGTGCTCCTCTCCGGGTACTGTACCCTCACCACGGAGCACGACGAGTGGAGGGGCATCGGGGAACGCGACGGCGTCTTCGAGGGTGCGCCATACGCGGTCTACTTGCCGCCCGGTACGGACTACCGGATCGAGGCCGTCACGTACCTGGAACTCGCGGTGGCCTCGGCCCCCGCGGAACACGGCGCGGGGCCGCTGTTGATCCGGCCAGAGGACATAGAGGTGGAGATCCGGGGGAGGGGAAACATGGAGCGGGAGATACGTCCCATCCTCATGGAGGATCGTCCGGCGGAGCGGCTTCTGGTAGTCGAAGTTCTGACCCCGAACGGGCACTGGTCGAGCTATCCGCCACACAAGCATGATCGTGACGAACCGCCGCACGAACGGTATCTGGAGGAGACGTACTATCACAGGATTCAACCCGTTCAGGGTTTCGCGTTGCAGAGGGTATACACCGAGGACCGCTCGCTCGATGAGACGCTGACCTTCCGCGACGGGGATGTGGTGCTCGTGCCAAAGGGCTACCACGTGGTCTCGGCGCCGCCGGGCTACGACCTCTACTACCTGAACGTCATGGCCGGGCCGGTGCGCGAGTGGAGGATCAAGAACGACCCCGACCACGAGTGGCTGCTCGAGTAAATGGCCGAGCAATACAACGCTGTTTTGAAGGGCCGAGCAGGGCCAGGAGTCGTAGGACGGACCGTGGAAGACGACCGGGCTTCGATCTTCGTCCGCGAGGGACAAGAATTCCCGGGCACTACTGAACGGGGACGCCTTCGCCCAGCGCCTCACGACCTTCGACCACGAGGCCGGGAAAGCCGCCTGGACGTACACG
>JALYGY010000080.1 GCA_030776865.1 Actinomycetota bacterium
CGATCTCGGTCGTCGGGACGTTGTGGTCCATCGTCGCGAGCGTCAGATCCGGACGGCGCACCTTCCGCCCGGCGAGTCGAAGTCCCTCGAACGCCTGGGGCGAGGTCACTTCATGCACCATGTGCAGGTCTACGTAGAGGAGGTCCGGCTCCCCTTCGGCCCCGCGCACTACATGCCGCTCCCACACTTTCTCCACGAGCGTCTTCGGTCTGTTCACGTGCGTCTCCTTTTACCCTCGGTGTACATCATAAGAGCGTCGGTGCCAGGTTGGGTTCGTTCTCGGCGAAGCGGGACGGGCGTAGCGCGTGCGCGTCGAGCGTGCGAGTGGTCCCGTCCGCGATGATCTCGGTGAGAAGCTGGCCGAGCGCCGGGGCGTGCATCACCCCGTGGCCGGAGGAGCCGTTGGCCAGGTAGAGGTTCTCTATCCCCGGAGCCCTTCCGAGCAGCGCGTGCCCGTCCGGCGACATCTCGTAGAGGCCGGCCCAACACTTCTCGCGGTCGATAGAGGCGTGCCTCAGGCACGGCACGCGCGAGCGCGCCATCTCGACGACCGACTCGAGCCACGCCTCTTCGACGCTCTGATCGAAGGGGTCGGCGACGTCGGGTTCGTCGGGCCACAGGAGCAGCACGCGACCGTCGCGGACGCGAAAATGAAATCCGTCTTCGGCGTAGATGGTCATCGGCATATCCTCGGGCAGGACGTCGAAGGGGTGCGTAACAGCCGCCTGCCTGCGGAGCGGTTCGACGGGGAGATCCAGACCCGTCCCTCGCACCACCGACGCCGCCCAGGCCCCGGCGGCGTTGACGACCGAGCCGGCGGCGACCTCACCGCCCGAAGTGCGCACCGCGACGATGCGATCCGACCCGTCCACTCGAAGACCCCTCTGCTCCACGCCGTACTCGAACCTCACGCCGAGCCGCCTGGCGCCCTCGACGTAGCCACGCAGGATCTGCATCGGCCGGATAAAGCCGTCGGCCGGACAGAAGACGCCCCCCGCGATCCCCTCGGCACGAATCGCGGGGTTGATCTCCACCGCCTCGGAGGGCGTCACCTCTCTCGTCTGGGCAAGCCCGGCCGCTCTCTGAACGTCCCGCGCACTTCGCAGGGCCTCGAGCTGCGCCTCGTCACCCGCGAGAAAGAGGTACCCGCACGGGCGATAGCCGGGGTCCACGCCGAATTCCTCCACAAAGCGCAGGAGCTTCTCGCGCGAGAGCAGCGAGAGCAGGACGTTCGTCCTGGAGCCGAACTGGGCGCGAAACCCGCCGGTCGCCCTGCCCGTGCTGCCCCCTCCCGGCTCGCGGTGGCGCTCGAGCACGAGGACCGAACCGCATCCCTTCTTCGCGAGGTGGTAGGCGACGCTAGCCCCGATCACCCCGGCGCCGATGACGATGACCTCGGCCGATCTCACACAGGTACCGCCCGCCTCGCGAGCATGTTCAAGCGGACGTAGTCCACGACGAGCCCCTCTTCCCCCGCCGCAAGCCGCGCGGCCACCGCGGCGGTGAAGGGGTCTCTCTTAGGCTCCGGCAGAGACGTCAGGTGCTGCCTCAGCACCGCCGTTTTGAGGAAGCGTGCCAACTCGTCCACCGAGCCGAACTCCGTGAACTCCTCGTGCAGCCAGGTCTCGACCTCTTCAAACCCGGAGGCCTCCAGACGAGTCCTCGTCGTCTCGGGGTCCGCGAAGTTCCAGCCTCTCTCCCAGCCGGCAAAGGCATCTTTGAAACGCTCCTCGCCCATCACCCGCTCTATGACACCCAGCGTCCGGGCGATGTTGCCCCTGCCGCCACACTGGGCCACCAGATGACCTCCCGGCCTCAAGATGCGCGCAAGCCTCTCGAAGAGGCGTTCGTGGTCCTCTATCCAGTGAAAGGTAGCCGTCGAGAAGACCACATCCACCCGCTCCTCGACCTCCAGAAGGAGAAGATCCCGATGCTCCACCCTCACCCGCGGCTCCCCCGCGAAACGCTCCCTCGCCGCCCTCACCATCGCCTCCGAGGCATCCACGGCCAGCACCGTACCCTCCGGTAGGTGCCCCAAGAGAAGCTCCGTTACCCGACCCGTCCCGCACCCCGCGTCTAGGACGAACTCGTCCCCCCTCAAGCCCCGACGCTCCAGGAAAACCTTGAGGAGGTTCGCGCCCCAGCTCGTCTGCGGCGCAGAGACCGCCTCGTACTCAGATGCGTCCCACTCGAGCGTCAAGCTCCCCGTCCTTCTTGCTTTGTCTCACTCTTTGAGACAAAATGATCGTTATATGAGCAGTATAGAGAGATCTCTGGTGGGGGGCAAGCCGAGTGGGGTTGGGGTATTGGACAAGGCGGTCGTGATCCTATCTTTCCTCTCGGAGGGTGGTCCGGCGACTCTGGCTGAGGTGGTAGATAGGACGGGGTTGCCGCGCCCGACGGCTTACCGGCTGCTCTCGGCGCTGGAGGCGCACCACCTCGTGGGGCGGGGGGGCGGGCGGTACGCTCTGGGGATGCGGCTTTTGGGGTGGGCAAACAGGGCGGTGGGCCTAGATCTCGTCGAGGCGGCCCGGCCTGTGCTCGCGGCGCTCGCGGTGGAGAGTGGGGAGAGCACGCAGCTCTACGTGAGGGAGGGGGACCGCCGGGTGTGCGTCGCCTCCGTCGAGCGGGCGGGTGGGGGCCTGAGGGATACGGTGCCCGTGGGAGCGGTGCTGCCGCTGGACCGCGGCTCCGGGGGCAAGGTGCTGCTCGCGTGGGCGGAGGATGGGGAACGTTTCCCACGGCTCGAGGCGGCGGAGCGGGAGGAGATAAGGGGCCGGGGGTGGGCGCAGAGCGTCGCCGAGCGCGAGGCCGGGGTGGCGAGCGTGAGCGCGCCGGTCTTTGGTTCCGACGGAGGGTTGAGGGCGGCGGTGTGTGCGAGCGGGCCGACCTCGCGTCTCGGGGAGCATCCCGGCGAGCGTCTGGCAGAGCCGGTAGTGGCGGCGGCGCGGGAGATCGAAGGGGCTTTGTTCTAGGAGAGTTTGCACTCGTAGTCGGTGCGGCTGCGCTCCTCGCGGACGTAGCTCGCGCGCTCCTTATCTGATCTTCTCTCGCCAGGTTTTTGTTTGCGTCGCGTCCGCTAAAATACGCCCCATGCAGAGCAGACAGCGAGTATTCAGCGGCATCCAGCCAAGCGGCACGCCCCACCTCGGGACCTATCTTGGAGCTCTCAAGAACTGGGTGTCCGTACAGGACGACCACGACAACTTCTACTGCATCGTGGACCTGCACGCCCTCACGGTGCCCCAGGACCCCAAGGTCTTGAGGTACAACGTGCGGGAGCTGGCGGCGGTCTTCGTCGCGGTCGGGCTCGACCCGGAGAGGTCGGTCATCTTCCGCCAGAGCCGCGTCTCCGCGCACGCGGAGCTGGCCTGGCTCCTCAACTGCATAGCGAGGGTCGGCGAACTCTCGCGCATGACCCAGTTCAAGGACAAGGTCCAGAGGGGCGGCGCCGAGGCCGCGAGCGTCGGTCTCTACGACTATCCCGTTCTCCAGGCCGCGGACATCCTCCTCTACGGGACCAACCTGGTGCCGGTCGGGGAGGATCAACGCCAGCACCTCGAGCTCTCGCGCACGCTCGCGCGGCGTTTCAATAACCTTTACGGCGAAACGTTCGTCGTGCCTGAGCCCATGATCCTAGACGTCGGGGCGAGGGTCATGGCGCTGGACGACCCAAAGCAGAAGATGAGCAAGTCTTCGCCGACCCCCGCGGGCTACATCGCCCTCCTCGACGGGCCAGACGCCATCCGGCGCAAGATCCGGCGCGCCGTGACGGACTCTGGGACGGAGATCGCAGCGAGCCCCGAGAAGCCGGCGATCACGAACCTCCTCGGCATCTACGCCGCGCTCGCCGGGCAGACCATCCCGGAGTTGGAGGATCGATACAGGGGTAAGGGTTATGGGGACTTCAAGAGAGAACTCGCCGAAGTAGTAGTCGAGGCACTCTCGCCCATCCGCGAACGCGCGCTCGAGCTGCTCGACGACCCGCACGAGCTCGACGAGCTCCTCGAGGCCGGCGCCGAGAAGGCACGCAAGGTCGCCTCCTCCACCCTGCACGACGCCTGGGCCAAGCTGGGCCTTGATTAGTGGAGGAGGCAAAGGACAGAATCCTCAAGGTCCTCACAGCCATCCCGCAGGGCGTCCTCTACTCGACCACCGACTGGCACCGGCTCCTGGGCGACGATAAACGAGAGATCCGTCGCTCCCTCGACGAACTCGAGGCCGAAGGCCGCATCGAGGTCGTCAAGAGCGAGGCCGGCCGCTCGGACAAGCCGCTCTACAGGCTCAAGTAACCTTGCGCCGCCTCGAGGCAACGCTCGAACGCATAGACCGCAAGGGCTACGGGGCCTACAGGGATCTCTCCGGTTCCTACGACCTCGAAGGTGTCACCCTCTTTATCGACAGGGTGCAGCGCGACCCGTTCGCCCCGCCTTCGCTCGTCCGGGTCCGAACGCACGACAACCGGTTTGGTCCTGATCTATTCACGGATCCGGTACGCCGCATCGCCTTCGAGGACTTCCTGACGCGGGGCGTCGGGGGCGCCATCCGCGGGGTCGTTCGGGGCGAGAGGGGCTCGGGCGGGAGCGGGCGCGTGGAGGTACAGCGTCCCTCCCAGATCGTCGTTCCCCGCACTTCGGTGGTCGTGACCCCCGAACACGTCGAGGCCCGCATGGCGGTTGGGTTGCCGGCGCGGGGCAGGACGGTGGATGCTCGCGCAGCCCG
>JALYGY010000081.1 GCA_030776865.1 Actinomycetota bacterium
CTCCGGGCGCGACTGGCCACCGACGAAGCCCTCTCGGAGACGCTAAGAGACTATGCCGACCGTTTGAGGGTCGGCGAGCGTGAGCCGGCTCGCGCCCACATCACCCGCGCCCACCGGCCGGCCTCGGAGACCGAGCTGAGGGTGAGCCGCGTGGCCGAGGCGTGGGCCGCCGTGAGCGTGAGCCTGGTGCTCATAAGCTTCGTCGCGATAGCCCTCTTCGAGCGGGAACACCTGATCTCTATGCTGGTCGTCAGCATCGCCCTCTTCGCCTTCGCCGAGGCGGGTTTCAGGGGTCGGCTCGTCAAGTTGATCAGCAGCGTCAACATCGGGCTGGCGGTGGTCGCCACGCTGATCCTCGTCTACGAGTTCTTCTGGCAGCTGGTCGTCGCGGCGGTGCTAATCCTGGGTCTCTACGTCCTGTGGGACAACCTGCGAGAACTTCGGCGCCGATGAGCCGCCAGGATGCCGCGGAGGGTGGACGCGATTAGAATGGGGGCGTCATGGCGCGCGCTGTAAGGGTGGTGGTGGCGAAGGTGGGCCTCGACGGCCACGATAGAGGGGCCAAGATCATCGCCCGCGCTCTAAGGGACGCCGGTATGGAGGTCATCTACACCGGGCTTCACCAGACGCCGGAACAGGTCGTCGAGACCGCCATCCAGGAGGACGCCGACGCCATAGGGATCTCCATCCTCTCCGGCGCCCACATGACCCTGATCCCCAGGATCGTCGAGCTCCTCGAGCAGAACGAGGCCGAGGACATCCTGGTCTTCTGCGGGGGAACGATCCCGAAAGGCGACATCCCCAAACTCAAGGAGGCCGGGGTCGGGGAGATCTTCACCCCCGGAACCCCCACCAGAAAAGCCGTAGAGTACGTCCAGCAGGCAGTGCCAACGAGTTAGGCTTCAGGCCTCGGGTCTCGGGCATCAGCAAACTCGAAACCTGATGCCTGAAACCCGATGCCTGCCGACCGAAGGGAGGCAAATGGATTACGTCAGAGTAGAGCGCGAGGATGGTGTCGCCATCCTGACCGTAGACCGCCAGGATAAGCTCAACGCGCTGGATCTGCAGGTTACGGAGGAGATCGGGCAGAGCCTTCTGGAGCTCGAGGCCGAGGGCCCGCGCGCGATCATCGTAACCGGCGCCGGCGAGCGCGCTTTTGTGGCCGGGGCCGACATCTCCGCGATGAGCGTTATGGACCCTCTGGAGGCGAAGCGCTTCTCGGAGATCGGACACGCGGCGATGGCCCTTCTGGACCGGAGCCCCGTCCCCACGATAGCCGCCATAGGTGGCTACGCCCTCGGCGGGGGCTGCGAGGTGGCCCTCGCCTGCGATATCCGGGTCGCCGCCGAGAACGCCACTTTCGGCTTCCCGGAGGTCTCCTTGGGGATTCTGCCCGGCATGGGCGGCACCCAGCGCCTCCCACGCCTCGTAGGCCCGGCGCTGGCGAAGGAGCTTATCTTTACCGGCCGCCGCATAGGTGCCAAGGAAGCGCGCCAGATGGGGCTCGTGAACCGCGTCGTCCCCCAGGGCGAGGCGCTAAAGGCTGCGAGAGAGATAGCCGCCGAGATCGCCGCGAACGCACCCCTTGCCGTCCGGCACGCGAAGTCCGCTACGAACCGCGCTCTCGAGGTGGACCTCGTGAGCGGCCTGGAGTACGAGGCGGACCAGTTCGCCCTCCTCTTCGCCACCGAGGACGCCCGCGAGGGGATGGATGCCTTCGCCGAGCGCCGCAAGCCGGAGTTCGAGGGCCGATAATCCACGAGACGAGACTCCGCGTCCGCTACTCGGAGACCGACGCGCAGGGGCACGTCAACAACGCCACCTACCTCTCCTATTTCGAGGTCGGCCGCGTCGAGTGGCTTCGCGCTTCTGGCCTCTCCTACAAAGAACTGGAGGCGCAGGGCTACGGCTTCGTCGTCGTGGAGGCACTCGTCCGTTACCGCAAGGCCGCCTTCTTCGACGACGAGCTCACGCTGCGCACCGAACTGGCGAAACTGAGCGGGGCTTCCCTCCGCTTCGACTACGCGCTGCTCCGGGGCGGGGAGGTGATCGCGACCGGCTACACCCGCCACGGGTGCGTCGAACTCCCCGGTGGCAGGTTGATCCGAACCCCCGAGCCGCTCCTGAGGCTCGCCCCACACGGCTCCTGAGACGGTACCATCGGTTAAGCTGAAAGGAGAGCCGAGCGGCGAAAGGAGCCTAACCCCATGCTCGATACCACGACCGAGGCCGGAGCCCGTGCCGAGTCGCGGCTGCGGGAAGAGATGAGCATCTGGCTCACCACGGTGCGTTCTGACGGCCAGCCACAGTCGGTGCCCGTCTGGTTTCTGTGGGAGGGCGAGACGGTCCTCGTCTACTCCCAGCCGGGTCGGCAGAAGTTGAAGAACATCGGCAGCAATTCGCGAGTCGGTCTGCACCTGAACTCCAACGCGCGTGGCGGCGACGTTGTGCGCGTCGAAGGCACGGCCGAGATTGTCCAGGACGTCCCGCCGGCCGATGAGCTCGGCGAGTGCGTGGAGAAGTACCGGGAGAGCATCGTCCGGATCGGCTTCGACCCCGACGGCTTCGCCCGCACCTACTCCGTGGCGCTCCGGGTGACGCCCGACCGCTGGCAGGTCTGGTAGTGGGAACCCTACGTCGGGTTCGCTCCTAGCGGGGGATGGCGATGATCACCCTGGTACTCACCGGTGACGTGATGCTCGGCCGCGGGGTCAACGAGTCGCTCCCCGACGCGCGCCCCGAGGAGCCCTGGGGCGACGTGCTGCCGCGGCTCCTATCCGCCGACCTGCGCATCATCAACCTGGAGTGCGCCATCACCGAGCACAAACGTCCCTGGTCGCGCACGCCCAAGGTCTTCCACTTCCGCGCCGACCCTCTAGCGATCGAGGTCCTCCGGGCGGCCGGCGTGGACGCCTGCTCCCTCGCGAACAACCACACCCTCGATTTCGAGGAAAGGGGGCTGCTGGATACGTTAGAGCACCTCGAAGGAGCGGGCATCCGGTACGCGGGCGCCGGCCGCAACCTGGAGGAGGCAGCGCGGCCGGCTCTTCTGAAGGGAGGGGTGGCGCTCGTGGCTTTCACGGACAACGAGCCCCCGTTCGCGGCCGGCCCCGATAAACCGGGTACCAACTACCTGCCGGTCTCTATGGAGCCGGGCGTTCTGCGCCGGGTGGAGGAGGCTATTGAAGCCGCGCGCGAAGCGGGGGCGAACACCGTCGTTTTCTCTAACCACTGGGGGCCGAACATGGTGGAGCGGCCTAGAGAGATCTTCCGCCGCTTCGCCCGCGCCGTCGTGGACCGGGGGGCGGACGTGTATTACGGGCACAGCGCGCACGTCTTCCAGGGGGTGGAGATCTACCGCGGCAAGCCTATCCTCTACGACACCGGCGACTTTATAGACGACTACGCCGTTGACCCCAAATTGCGCAACGACCGCTCCTTCCTGTTCCTCGTCGGCGTGGAGGGTGGAGACCTCAGGCGTCTGGAGCTCTTCCCGGTCGCCCTCCCCTACGCCAGGGTGGAGTTGGCCCGTGGCAACGAGCGGGAAGCCATCCTCGAGCGCATGGTGGAACTCTCCGCCGAGATAGGCACTACCTTCGACCGCCGTGAAGACCGGCTGGTGTTCGAGCCCGGCTAGACCCTCTGCGGGCACGATGTTTGCTAAACTCGGCTCTCATGAATCCTTTGCTGAACCGGTACGCTTACAGGCTCCTCGAGGCCGGCGTGGCCGGGACCAATACCTCCCACGGGGCCGAGAACAACCTCTACAAGATAGAGCTGCTCCTGGAGGGCGACGCCGACCACACCTTCGGTATGGAGGAGCTGCTCGGGGACACGGACTTCGAGGAGGCCTACGAGGCCGTGACCCGCTACACCGGTCATCCCCCGGACAAGGAGGAGATCGGCGGCAGGGGGTGTATAGATCCGGCGCGCACCGCCGCGGGGCTCGTTGAGGCCGGCGAGCGCATCCGGTCCGTTGCCGCAGCCGGAGGAGGCTTCGTCTTCGCTACCGGGCACCCCGGCGCCCTGCTCTTCTACTACCTCGGGCTCGCCGGGTGGGTCGAGGGACTCGGTGGGAGTATCCTCACCGCGAGGACGCGGGGGAGCTACAAGCAGCGGGGCGTGCCCCTGGACTGGGTCGGCCCGGTGGGGACTCTTGGGAACGGGGCGAGCCTGTGGCACACCCACAGCGCAGATCCCATGCGGGACATCCTGCAAGGACTCGCTGCGGTAGACTTGGTGGTCGCCGATCACGGCTTCGCGGGGGCGGCCATCGCTGCCGGCATCCCGACGGTAGCGGTGATGGACACCAACGACCCGGCCCTGGCGGTGGTGGCCCGGCGCGGCGCGGACCTGACGATCATCCCCATGGACGACAACCGTCCGCAGAACTCCTACGTCGCAGCCCTCGAGGTGCTGAGTGGGAAACCCTGAGTCGGTCCCGGCGGACTTCTTGGGAGACCGCCACGAGCAGAAAAACGGCTGAGGAGACGGGCGATGAAGAGGTTCCCGTCAGCGCGGGGCGAGCCTTATGGCGGCGTCGAGACGGATGACCTCGCCGTTGAGCATTTGGTTCTCGATGATGTGACGCACCAGCGCAGCGAACTCTTCGGAGCGGCCCAAGCGCTGCGGGAAGAGGGCCTGCTCGCCCAAAGACGCCCTCGCCGCCTCCGGGAGACCGGCCAGCATCGGGGTGTCGAAGATGCCTGGAGCTATAGTCATCACCCGGATGCCGTGGCGGGCCAATTCTCGGGCGATCGGCAACGTCATGGCGACGACGCCCCCCTTGGAGGCTGCGTAGGCGACCTGCCCGATCTGGCCGTCGAACGCCGCGACCGACCCCGTATTGACCATCACCCCGCGTTCCCCGCTCTCCGTCGGCTCGTTCTCCACCATCGCCTCCGCCACCAGCCGGACGACGTTGAAGGTGCCCACCAGGTTGACCTCGACGACCTTAGAGAAGCTCTCCAGCGAGTGCGGACCTTCCCTACCGAGCACCTTCTCCGCCGACGCTATGCCGGCACAGTTCACGGCCCCGTGCAGCCCGCCGAAGCCCCGCAACGCGGCGTCGATGGCGCCCTTGACGCTCTCCTGGTCGGTGACGTCGGTCTCCACGAAGCGGACGCTCTCACCCTCGGCCTCACCCTTGAGGTCGGCTACCACGACGTTCGCCCCTTCTCTGGCGAGGGCGTGGGCAGTGGCGGCGCCGAGACCCGAGCCGCCACCGGCCACGAGGAAAGTGCGTCCCCGTACCTCCATCAGGGGTGTTCCGGGAATCTAGAACTTCTCATCTGTGCTCCTCTATCTGTCTACGACGGTCAACGTGACGTGGCTCGGGCGCTCGGGGTCGTGGAAGACCCTCTGTCGGGCCACCTCGGTTCGCGCGGAGTGCACGCCGCTCT
>JALYGY010000082.1 GCA_030776865.1 Actinomycetota bacterium
GGACGCCGAGCAGGAGGGCGACCAGGAGCTGGTGGAGTTCTTCAACGGCATCCTCGAGAACAACCTCAGGGCCGCCCAGCGGGCCAAGGAGATGCTCGTCCCGCGCTTCCAGAGCGAGCAAGAGTAAGATCGCCGCACTCTCTCGGAGGGGCCGGGGTCCTTGTTCAGAGGGCTCCGGCCCTTTTTCGTCGGTCGCTGTGAAAGCGCCAGACTCACCCCGTGGCGAAAGGAGCGGGCATGGAACCCGTAAAGGTCCTGTTGGAAGGCGTGGCGTCGGTGTTCGAGGGTATGGCCTCTACACCGTGGACGACCGCGCTCTCGGTGGCGGTGGTCATCGTGCTCCTGGCATTGCTTGCCGAGTTCGTCGAGTAGGGCGCCTGCCGCTCATAGCCCGGAGCGCACGTCGTTGCCCTACCCGAACCCTTTTTTCAGTCCGTGAAAGAGAGGTGTTCGCCGAAGTTATCGGGTTTCCTCTCGCTACGAGCTTTGGTGAACGGTTCTCATGCTAGACGCCACCTCGCGACCTCCGGTGTGCCCTTCACCTCGAAGCTGATCTCTGGCGGGCTCACGTAGGTCACACCCTGCAGATGCTCCACCTTGAGCCGCCGCAGCTTGTAGACACCCGGATGATCCGCCCGCCCCTGCAGCGCGGTTTGCGTGGGCTCTTGTAAGACACACTCCGACATCCGCGCCGGCACGTCGGTCAACTCTACGACCCTCCCACGCTCGTCAACGAAGATACCCACGATACGGCGTATCCCTCGCGTGAGCGGCAGATCGAACTCCAAGCACACGTCGATAGTCTGCCCCACAGCGTAAAACATCCTACGTACATTGTACGTCCTCGGAATCCCCGGTGCTCCTCCGAGAGACGCTTGCGCCGGGCGTGCCGCTGCATCCCGCCGGCCGAGTAACGCTCCTTCGCATGCACCGGCCTTCGCCTGGTGGCATCATGCCTGGTGCATACGACCCGCCGGAGAAAGCGGGTCAGAGAGGAGGAAAACGACGCACCAGCTGAACGATGTGGAGTTCGCCAAGACGCGCCTCGCGACGGGCGTGGCGCTCCACTACGCCGAACGAGGCGATCGAGAGGGGGAAGCGATCGTCTTCCTCCACGCGTACACCGACTCGTGGTTCTCCTTCAGCCGACTGCTGTCTCTGCTCTCGCCCGAGTACCATGCCTTTGCGTTCGATCAGCGCGGGCATGGGGACTCGGATAAGCCGGAGTGCTGCTACACGGTGGGCGACTTCACCGCCGACGTCGACGCGTTCATGGGCGCGGTCGGGGTCGAGGCGGCGACCCTCGTGGGTGACTCGTCGGGTGGCATGATCGCGCAACGGGTCGCACTCGAGTATTCACATCGCGTTAGCCGCCTCGTCCTGATAGGTTCGCCAACCACGTTGGTGAACAACGAGGCCGTCATGGAGGCAGGGGAGCAGATGCGTGCGCTGGAAGATCCCATCCGGCCCGAGTTCGTCAGGGAGTTCCATTTGAGCACGATCCACCATCCGGTTCCGGAAGGATTTCTCTCAACGGCTCTCTTCGAGACCCTCAAAGTCCCGGCTCGCGTGTGGCGCGACTACTACGAGGGGGTGTTGCTCGCGGTCGATGACACGGCCCGGCTCGGTCAGATCGGCGCGCCGACGTTGATCTTGTGGGGAGAGCGGGACGCCATCTTGGGGCGCGAAGAACAAGAGCGGCGCGCGGCGGCGATCCCCGACGCGACCTTGCGACCCTACCCCGATACGGGCCACGCGGTTGCCTGGGAGCGGCCAGAGTGGGTCGTGCGGGATCTGGGGGCGTTCATCAGAGATGCCCGTCCCGCCTAGAGCCCCCTGTCACAGACTCCGCGCCTACCCTGACCCTACTATCTGAGCTCCTCGCGCTTTAGCTGCCTGCTCAACTCGCGGGCTACCCCCTCCATGAGCCCCAGGTCGCGCTCCCTGAGCCGGGGATCTGCCCTGTGACTCACGCAGCACAGCGTGCCGTATGGGCGTCCATCGGAGAGCACGACCGGCACCGCGGCGTAGGAGCCTATGTTTGCCTCACCTGTCACCCACAGGTCTCTTGTCCTCCCCTCGCTCCTGGCGTCCGGGATAACGTTGGGGAGGCGACCGTCGAGCACCCTCTTGCAGTAGGACTC
>JALYGY010000083.1 GCA_030776865.1 Actinomycetota bacterium
CGGCTGATCTCGGCTATCTCCTGCTGGCGGTTCTCGGAGCGGTTGTTCTGCCCAACCATGAGCTGCAGATAGTCCACGACGACGAGCGAGAGCGGCCCCTCGCCCCTGGCACTCAACTGGCTCGAGAGCCGCCTTACCTTGGCGCGCATCTCCATGAGCGTGACGCTCGCGGTGTCGTCGATCCAGATCGGAGCCCGGCTGACCTGCGCAACCCCCCGCACGAGCTTGGGCCAGTCCTCGGCCCTGACGTTGCCGCTCCTCAAGGCCTGCGCCGGGATGCGCGTGTTCTGCGAGATGAGCCGCTGGACGAGTTGCTCCTTGCTCATCTCTAAAGAGAAGATCGCCACCGGCATCTCCTTCTGGCCGGCAGCGTGCCAAATCGCATTCAATGCGAGCGCGGTCTTCCCCATCGCAGGCCGGGCGGCGAGGATGACGAGGTCGCTCTTGTGGAAGCCGGTCGTCAGGCGGTCGAGGTCGTCGAAACCGGTCTCGACGCCCGTAACCTCGCCCTCCTGTTCGTAGAGCCTCTGGATCATCTCCAGCGCCCCCGGCGCGAGCTCGGAGACGGGGGCGAGGTGCTCCCTCAAGGTCCGGTTGGAGACGTCGTAGATGAGCTGCTCGGCGGCGTCGAGGGCCCCGTCCACGTCCTCGGGCTCCCGGAAGGCGTCCTCGGCGATGCGGCTCCCGACGTCTATTATGTCCCGGAGCAACGCCCTGCCGCGTACTATCTCGGCGTACCTGCTGGCGTTGGCCGCCGTCGGTACGCTCTCGACGATCTGGAAGACGTAGGCCCGACCGCCCACCTTCTCGAACTCACCCACGTTTCTGAGCTCGTTGGTGAGGGTGAGCTGGTCTATGGGCTCGCCGCGCGAGTAGAGGCGCATCATCGCCCCGTAGATGATCCGGTGCACCTCCGAGTAGAAGTCCTCAGGGCTTAGCCTCTCGGCTACGTGCGCGACCGCGGTCTCGGAGACGAGCATGGCGCCTACGACAGCCCGCTCGGCATCCAGGTCGTGCGGCGGGACGCGGGCCGGCCCCGGGTCGCTCCGTACCTCCCTGATCCTCCCCCTTCTGTCCACGCTTTCAAGCATGAAGCAAAAAGGGTCTCGATACAAGACGAGACCCTTTACTCTTTGGTTGAAGTTGTGTCTAAAGCTACAGTAGAGCTATAATCCTCCGTCTACAATTTCGGGACGACGATCACCTTGACGCTGGCTTCGACGTCGCCGTGGACCTGGACGGGCACCTGGTGGGTGCCGAGGGCTTTTATGGGCTCTTCGAGCCGGATGCGGCGCCTGTCGAGGTGGATGCTGCGGGCCCGCTCGATAGCGTCGGCGATGTTGGCGGCGGTGACGGAGCCGAAGAGCCGCTCGTCCTCGCCGGTGCGGGCCTCGATAGTGATGACGCTCTTGTTGAGGGTCTCGGCGACCTCCGTGGCCCTCTCGGCCAGGCGTCTGTCCCGCTCCTCGGCCTCCTCCATCCGGCGGCGGGCCTCCTCCAGCTTGGCGGGGGTCGCCACCTCGGCGAGGCCGCGCGGTACGAGGAAGTTGCGAACGTAACCGCGGCTCACGTCCACGATGTCGCCCCGCTGCCCGATCTTCTCGACGTCCCGGGTCAATATCACTTGCACGACCTGTTCTCTACCTTCCGACCACGTACGGCAGAAGCGCCATCTCCCGGGCGCGCTTGATCGCGGTGGCGGCCTCGCGCTGGTGCTGCGGGCAGAGGCTGGTGACCCTGCGGGCCCGGATCTTGCCCCGGTCCGAGGTAAAGCGCCTCAGCATGTTGTAGTCCTTGTAGTCCACGTAGGACACGTTCTCCTTGCAGAACACACACGGCTTGGCCTTGCTCGGGCGCGTTCTCGCGCGTGCGCCCCCGTTTCTCCCCCCGTTTCTTCTCCTACCCATCCAGAGACCTCCCTCGATCTTCTAATCTAACTCGCGGCCTCGGCAACCTCCGGCAGCGGCCTGTGGGCGTACGTCGGCGGGAGCTTCATGATCATGTGACGCAGCACGTCGTCCGAGACGCGCAGGATGCGCTTCAGTTCCATTAGGGTACGCTCGCCGGCAGTGAACTCCATGACCACGTAGAAACCGTCCGTCCGGTGGTCTATCTCGTAGGCCAGCTTTCTTCGCCCCCAGTGGTTTACGTTCCCGACCCTGCCGCCGGTGCGCTCGATGATCGTCTGGAAGCGCGAGATCGTGTTCTCGACCTGCTCCTCGTCGAGCTCGGGGATGACTATGAGCATGGCCTCGTAAGTATCCACAGTCGCCTCCTTCGGTCTTGTGGCGGCTTCCTCGTCCAGCGAAGCTGGACCCGAAGAAGCAGGGGCTCTATGAGATTATTGCCGCGATAGTTTAGCAGCGGGGGGCTGGTGTTACAAACTCCTGTCCCTCGTGTCGCTCCTTTCACCATCCGGGTACCACGCAGGGATATACTCTGTCCGTGGAGAACGGTAGCAGGATCGCCGTAGAGACCGTGGACTTGAACAAGGTCTACGGCGAGGGTCCGATGGCCGTCCGGGCGCTCAGGGGCGTCTCGCTGGAGTTCCCGAGCGGGGAGTTCGCGGCGATCATGGGACCTTCCGGGTCCGGCAAGAGTACCCTGCTGCACATCCTCGGCGCTCTGGACAAGCCCACCACCGGGCGGGTCATCGTCGGCGGGACAGCGCTCTCCGGACTCTCCGACAGAAAGCTCACGCTCTTGAGGAGGGAGCGGATGGGCTTCGTGTTCCAGTTCTACAACCTCATCCCGACTCTCTCGGCTGAGGAGAACGTCCTCTTGCCCGCGCTCATCGCCGGCGAGAGGGTCAATGAGTACTCGGAGAGGTTGGACGAGCTGCTGGACCTCGTCGGCCTCCTCGGGCGGCGGACGCACCGGCCGGACGAGCTCTCGGGGGGCGAGCAGCAGCGGGTTGCCATCGCCCGAGCCCTGATCCGGAACCCCGACATCATCCTCGCCGACGAGCCCACCGGAAACCTAGACTCCAAGACCGGCTCGGGGGTGCTGGAGCTGCTGCGCGAGTCGGCGGCCCGCTACGAGCAGACCATCGTCATGGTCACCCACGACCCGCGGGCAGCTTCATGGGCGGACCGCGTGATCTTCCTCGCCGACGGCCGGGTGGTCGATGAGGCTCGTGATCTCGATCCGGACGGAATCCTGGAGCGCATAAAGAACCTGGAATCGGCGGGGTGAGAAGGTGGCGTCGAGCTACGTCTTCAGGCAGATGAACGATGAGGAGGCCCGTGCCATCGTCTCCTGGCGCTATGAGGCGCCCTACGATTTCTACGACATGGCGAAAGATCCGGAGGGCTTGGAGGAGCTGCTGGGTCCGCCGGAACGGCGTAGAGGTTACTACGCCGTGCGGTCGGACGACCAGCTGGTGGGGTTCTTCTGTTTTGGACCCGGAGGTCAGCTGCCGAGCTTCGACTACCCGGACGACGGCTCCTTGGATGTCGGCCTGGGACTCAGGCCGGATCTCACGGGCAGAGGTCTCGGACTCGAATTTCTTCTCGCGGGTCTGGAGTTCGGGCGCCGCCACTTCGCTCCCGCCGGCTTCCGGCTGGCGGTAGCGAAGTTCAACGAGCGCGCGATCCAGGTCTACGAACGCGCCGGCTTCCGGCGGGTCGAGGTCTTTACGCACCACACCAACGGCGGAGCATATCCTTTCCTGTTGATGACGCGAGAATCATGAAGCTCCGGCGCTTCTCCGGCATCAGCCTCCGCAACCTGCGCGCCCGGGTGCAGCGCACATTGCTTACTGCCATCGGCATCGTGCTCGGGGTCGGCATCGTCTTCGGCGTCATCACCCTCTCCGACACCATGTCGAGCAACTTCAGCGATCTGTTCTCGCGCGCCTACGGGGCCGCCGAGCTCACCGTCACGGCCGCCGGCGGCAGCGGCACGTTCGACGGGGGGGTGGTAGAGAAGATCCGCGCCTACGACGGGGTGGAGTCCGCCGCGCCGCGCCTCTCGCTTCCGGCGTCCCTGATCCTTGACAGGGAGCTCGAGAACGGGCTGCCGGAGGTCCAGAGCATGCGGCTCTTCGGCGTCGAGCCGGAATCGGCGGCTCTAGCGACGGGCTTCGAGCTGGCGGAGGGGAGGTATCCCGAGGACGGTAGGGAGCTCACCCTCGACGGCGGCTCCGCCGAGAGCGCGGGCCTAGAGGTCGGCGAGAGGGTCACGGTGGGGACGCCCGGCGGGCCGGAGAAGCTGGAGTTGGTTGGGCTGCTGCGGGTACCGGGCGGTTCTTTCGGGGGGTTTGGCTTCGGCATGGCGCCGCTCCCGTACGCTCAAGAGGCGTTCGACGAGCCGGGCAGGATCTCCGGTATAGCCGTCGAGCCGGCGGAGGGAACCCCGGCCTCGGAACTCCGAAAGGGGCTTGACCGGAATCTCGGGGAGGGCTTGCAGGTGGAGCGCTCGGAGACACGCACCCAGGAGATAAGCAACCAGCTTCAGGGATTCAAGATCTCACTGCTCTTCTTCGCCGGGACCGCGCTCTTCGTCGGGGCGTTCCTGGTCTTTAACGCGCTCTCGATGACCATCCTGGAGCGGACACGCGAGCTGGGGATGCTCCGGGCTCTAGGCTCGACGCGCGCCATGATTACGCGCTCGGTGATCGCCGAGGCGCTCATCCTGGGCCTCATCGGCTCGGTCCTCGGGCTGCTCTTCGGATACGGTATCGCAAAGGGTCTCGTCTACCTGTTCGGCCGGGCTTTCCTATTCGAGATAGCAGAGCTCGTCATCTCCCCCTTCGCCCTCGTCTCCGCGATGGTCGTCGGCACCGCCGTCACGGTCCTCGCCGCCCTCCTCCCGGCCCGCAGGGCCGGGAGGGTGAGTCCGGTGGAGGCGATGCGCACCAGCTCCGGTACGACCGGCGAGGCGCGCCGCACGACCCGCCTCGCCCCGCTCCTTGGGCTCCTCCTCGTAGGCGTGGGGGCGCCCTGGATCTACTACCTCGCCAAAAACCTCTCGGCGAACCTCGACGGCCTACTCTACGCCTCGGGAATAGCGGCGGTCATCGGCGCTTTTCTGGGCGTCTCGCTCGTGGTCCCTGTTCTCGTCCGTCCGCTCGCTGCCTTGTTCTCCCCCATCCTGCAGCTCCTCTTCGGGGTCGAGGGGAGAATGGCGGCGGCGAACGCGACGCGAAACAGGGGCCGGACGGCGCTGACCGCCTCTGCGCTCATGGTGGGCATCTCGCTGGTCGTGGCGTTCGCGGCCCTCGGAGGGAGCGTGCTCGGCTCGATCCGCTCCTACCTCGAGGGTTCCCTCGGCAGCGACTACGTGGTGCAGCCCACGAGCCAGAACTCCGACATCACCTTCTCCGCGCAACTGCCAGAGAGGATCGCGGGCATACCGGGCGTCGAGAAGACCACCAGCCTCGCCTCCACCTTTCTTCGCGACGGCGAGGAGGCAAACCTCGTCTTCGGGGTGGACCAGAGCTACCCGGAGATCTTCCGCGTCAACTACGCCGCCGGCGGCCCGGACGCCTTCAAAGAACTGGTGAACGGCGGCGCCCTGGTGGGCAAGCAGTTCGCCGAGACGCGCAAGCTCCGCGTCGGCTCCAGAGTGGAGCTCCCGACCCCCAAGGGGCCCAAAGAGTACCGGGTCGAGGGGGTCGTGAAGAACGACATCCTCGGCGGCGGGGGCGGCATCTATCTCTCCAGAAAGACTCTCGCCCGCGACTTCAACGAGAGCGAAGGTGAGTTTCTCGCCATAAAGGCAGCCCCCGGCACGGACCGCGACAAGCTCACGCGCGAGGTCGAAGAGGTCTTGAGGGACTATCCGCAGTTCTCGCTCTACTCCAACGCCGAGTGGAAGGCGCAGATAGAGAGCGACTTCAACCGCCAGTACGTCTTCTTCTACGCCATCATGGGGGTCTCGGTCGCCGTATCTGCCTTCGGGGTCATCAACACCTTGTCCATGAGCGTCTTCGAGCGTACCCGCGAGATCGGGATCCTCAGGGCCGTCGGCACGACGCGGCTGCAGGTCGGGCGCCTCGTTATAGAAGAGGGAATCGTCATAAGCCTTATCGGCTGCCTCGTCGGTGTGGCCGTCGGCTCTGCTCTAGGCTACCTCTTCGTCCTCGGCTCGGGCGCAGGGGGCTTCGAGGTCGACTTCTACTACCCTAAAGTCCCGGCTCTCGCCGCCCTCCTCTCCGGTCTCCTCATCGGCATCTTCGCCGGCCTCCTTCCCGCCCGATCCGCCGCCCGTAAGAGCATCGTCGAGGCCGTCCAGTACGAGTAGAAGTGCCGGGTCGAACGAGCGCGCCCGCCGCGCTCGCTGTTCTGTCACAACCCAGCTCGATACCCCTCGCCCAGAGCGAGCCCGAGAGAGTTCGTTATCCCCGCGGTAGAAGCGGTAAGGACCCGCTCAACCCGTGAAGGCGCGGATCTCTTCGCGGAAGTTCGGGTAAGCCTCCGTAAGGGCCTCGACGTCTCCGTGCTCGACGTCGGGCGGTTCCACCCCGGGCCACTCTGTGCTCGCGAGCAGGGCGTAGTCGGCCCCCGGTGCCAGGCGCGAGGTGTGAAAGGTGCCCCCCGGTAAGAACAGCTGCGGGCGCTCGCCCGCCTCGAGATTGGATCCCACGGTAACGACCTCGCCGCCGCCGTCCGGGTAGAGCAGTAGGACTTCGAGCGAGGCACCCAGGTAGTGATGGTAGAGCTGATCGGAGCGTATCCGGTGCATGACTATCTGGGCCTCGGGGGTGACGAGGAAGTAGAGCGCCGAACCGCAGGGGCGGTCGCCCTCGTAGGCTTCGGGCAGAGCGTTGGCCGGTATCTTCAGCGTGCTGCGGTAGGTCTCGGCGACGAAACCGCACGTAGGATGGGGCTCGAGCCCGAGCATAGCCTTGATCTCCTCCGCCGTCGGGCGTGTCCTTAGGTTCACGGCATCCTCCTTCTCGTTCGGTTTCCGCCATGATGCCACTTGGCGGGGCTCGATGCCCCGCCACTCCCCCTCTATTCGCCCAACCGCTCTACCTCTTGCCTCGGGCTACCCGATTGGACGATTTACGCGACGGCCGTGCGGTAGACGACGCCCGGAGGTGTTACCGTTTGATCAACCCTTGCGGACCGAGCGGAGAGACGGGATTTGAGAGAGGTCCAGAGACCGGGGCCTATAGCGCCGCCCTGGTGGCCGCTGGCGGCTGTGCTGCCGGCGGTGGTCGGCGCTTTGTGGCTGTGGTGCGACGTGCGGAGCGGCCTGCAGGGGGTGCTCGTGGGTGGGTTGCCGGGGACACTGCTGCTCGCCACAGGGCTCTCTAACTTGCTCTGGGCCGGGGATGCGCGAATCTTCCACTTTATGTCCCTCGGAGCGTTCCTGGGGGTCGTGCTCTCCTTTCCCGCCGCTTTCGTGTTCGGTCCGGTCGCGGCAGCGGTGTTGTTGCTGCTTTCGGCGGCGAGCTTCGTCGCCTCCGGGTACCTGGCGCTCGGGCAGGAGCCAGTACCCTCGGGCGTGCCGGAGCCGCGGATGAGCCTCGGGATGGCGACCCGGGCAGCGGAGGACGAGCTCTCCATGTGCACTATCGTCCTCTCTACCTGGCCGCTTACGGTCGGGAGCCGGGCGTCACGTATCGGCCAGGAGCTGGAAGAGGCTCTGGCGCTCTTCGAAGTAAAGGGATGGCTCGGTGATCCCAGGAGCTACCATCGAGCTCCGCCGCCGGTCGGGGAGATGGGAAGCGGGGGTCGCTGCCACCGGGAGCAGGGCTTCGGGCACATCACCTTCGAAAGTGATTACGAGCCGTGGTCGGAGGAGCCGGGCCGGGTCCGCTGGTTGTCGTACGAGAGGAATCGTACGGCGCACGCCTGGGTTCTAAAACACCCGGGTGAGCCGCGCCCGTGGGTGGTGTGCATCCACGGCATCAGGGTGGGCTCGCCGCGGGGGAACCTCGCACTTTTCCGGCCGGACTACCTGCACCGCGAGCTCGGGCTGAACCTGCTGTTTCCGGTCTTGCCGATCCACGGCCCGCGCAGGATCGGACCCGTGAGCGGCGACCGCATCCTCTCCGGCGACTTGATGGACACGCTGCACGCCGCCTCGCAGGCTATGTGGGACATCCGGCGCCTCATCTCCTGGCTCCGCACCCAGGAAGAGGACGACGCGCCGGTCGTCGGGGTCCTGGGGCACTCTTTGGGCGGATACGCTTCGGCACTCCTCTGCTGTCTGGAGGACGCGATCGACTGCGTGGTCGTCGCCAACCCGGCCGTGGACCCGTCCGACCTCTTCTGGCGCAACGCTCTCTCCCTGGCTACGCGCTACCTCAAGACCACAGGGGTGACAGAAGAGAAGATGGACGCGCTGCTGCGCGTGGTCTCCCCCCTCGCCATGCAGCCCCTGGTGAGCCACGAACGACGCGCGATCTTCGCCGGGGTCGCCGACCGCGTGGTGCCGGCTATCGAGGCGAGCACCCTGTGGCTGCACTGGGAGAAACCGCGCATCGCCTGGTACCAGGGAACCCACCGCGCCTTCCTCAGCACAACCGAGGGAAGAACGTTTGTTGCCACCGCCCTACGCGACGCGGGCGTCGTGCTGCCGGAGAACACGTAGGGGTTTGGGTTGTAGAAAGCGCGACCGAGGACGTTTCCTCTGCGGTCGAAGATGGGCATCACGTCGCCCACCTTACCGCCGGTCTCGGCGACGCCGGAGCGGTAGGTCCAGGGGTGGGCGCGCTCCTGCCCTCGAGAACGGGTCTCGACTTCGTGTGGTTCGACCGCCCTGTAAGCTCCCTTACCCTGCCTCGCCGTGAACCCTGTTAGCATTTGTGCCGTACACTCTATATACCCCTCCAAAGAAAGGCGAACGTTCTGGGGAAGCGCGTAGCGGTTGTGGGAGCGGGGATGGGCTCTCTGGCGGCGGCGATCCGGCTCGGCGCTATGGGCTTCGAGGTCGAGGTCTTCGAGAAGAACGATCAGCTCGGCGGACGGCTAGGCCGACTCGAGGAAGACGGCTTCACTTTCGATACGGGTCCCTCGCTCCTACTGATGACCGACACCTACCGTGAGCTCTTCTCGTTCGCCGGGCGCGACCTCGCCGACTACGTGAGGCTCGTCCCCCTGGACGGGCAGTACCGCGTGAACTTCGGGGACGGGGATACTTTAACGATCCACCGCACGCTGCCCGAGCTCGTAAAGGAACTCGAGCGCATCGAGCCCGGCGTCGCCCCGCGCTTCTACCGCTTTCTCGAGGACGCCTGCCACAAGTACCGCATCGGCCGCAGCCAGTTCGTGGAGCGGGACTTCGAGGGAGCGCGCGACTTCTTCGGCCTGCGAAACCTGAGACTGCTGCTCAGGACGAAGGCCCTGAACAACTACTATCGCTCGGTTTCGAAGTTCTTCCGCACGGAGAAGCTCCGGCAGGCGTTCAGCCTCCAGACGATGTACCTGGGCCTCTCGCCGTTCGGGGCACCCGCCGTCTACTCCCTACTCCCCTACACCGAGCTCGCCGAGGATGGCCTCTGGTTCCCGGAGGGCGGGATGTACACCCTCATCGAGGCGATGGAGAGGCTCGCGACCGAGCTGGGCGTGAGGTTTCACCTCAAGAGTCCCGTCGAGAAAGTGGTCGTCGCCAAGGGCCTGGCGCACGGGGTCCGGGTAAACGGGGACGAAGTGGATGCCGACGCCGTGCTGGTGGGCGCCGATCTCCCCTACGCTTACCGAGAGCTGCTCGAGGGTTCGGCGGACGGGGACTTCAGGTTGCGAAGGCGCGAGAAGCTCGACTACACGGCCTCGGCGTTCATGCTCTACCTCGGCCTTGACCGGAGGCTCGATCACATGCTCCACCACAACTTCTACCTCTCGGGGCGTTACAGGGATAACTTCGAGGCGATCTTCCGCGACGGGCGGCTCCCGGACGACCCCTCCTTCTACGCTGTCGTTCCCTCGCGCACCCAGCCGGACATGGCCCCGGAGGGGATGGAGAGCCTCTTCGTGCTCGTTCCGGTACCGCACCTGAGCAACAAGAACGTGGACTGGGAACGCGACGGCGCGGCGTTCAAGGAGAAGGTCTACGATCTCCTGGAGAAGCGGTGCGGGATCGAGAGGGGTTGGGTAGTCTTCGAGAAGATCAGAACCCCTCTCGACTGGCGCGAGGACTACAACCTTGAGGAGGGCGCAGCCTTCGGGATTGGACATGGCATCCTTCAGGTCGGGTACTTCCGGCCGCCGATGGTCTCGAAGAGCGTACCGAGGTTGTACTTCGTCGGGGCGAGCACCCGCCCCGGGACGGGGGTGCCGCTCGTCACCATCGGAGCGCGGCTGGTGGCGGATCGCATCGGGCGTGAGGTGCACACGTAGTGCGCCTGGATCCCGCGGGCAGAGAGAAGCTCGACGGCGGGCTCTCGCTCGCGGAGTGCTACGATCTCTGCCGCCGGGTGCAGCGTTCCCACAGCAAGACCTACTACTTCTCGACGCGGCTCCTGCCGCCGGAGGTACGGCCCCACGTCCACGCTCTGTACGCCTTTATGCGCTACGCAGACGAGATCGTGGACGATCCGGGAGCGATACCGCGCGACGAGCAGCTCGCCGCCCTCGAGGCATTCGAAGGGGAGACGCTGGCGGCGGTGGCCGGCGAGGAGGTCCCGAATCCCGTGCTACGCGCCTACGCCAACACCGTGCGGGTCCGCGGCATCGAACCACACAACATAACGGACTTCATGAAAAGCATGAAGATGGACACTCATGTATCCCGCTATCCTACCTACGAGGACCTGAGTGTATACACCCACGGCAGCGCGGCGGTCGTGGGGTTGATGATGTGCCGGGTGGTCGGGGCCGCGGACGAGAGGGCCGCAGAACACGCCGGGGCGCTCGGGGTAGCCATGCAGCTCTCCAACTTCCTGAGGGATGTGAAGGAGGATTGGGGGCGCGGGCGGGTCTATCTGCCGCTGGAGGATCTCGCACGCTTCGACTACACCGAAGAGGATCTCGGGGCAAGCATCGTGGACGAGCGCTTCGTCGAACTGGTGCGGTTCGAGATCGGGCGGACCCGGCGGCTGTACGCATTCGCCGACGAGGGGATGGGCTACATACCACGAGGAAGACGTTATCCGGTGATCGTCGCGCGCGAGCTGTACGCGGCGATCCTGGCCCGCATCGAGGCACAGGGCTACGACGTCTTTTCGCGGCGGGCGGAGACCTCTCGCCTCGGCAAGCTCAGGGTCGCGGCCAGGTGCGCTGCGCGGAACCCGCAGGAGATCCTGATCCGCGGGCGCCTCGCCCACCGATCGTGATGCGAGCGCCACCCAAACACGCCGGGCGACCGACGACGCTCAGTCGGTCTCGGCCACCCCTACGCCCGGGCGAACCGGAGCACCTCCGGAAAGCAAGTCCCCGGCAGCCGAAAGATGAGCGCTTCTTACGCCTGTATGTTGGTTCCCCGCCAGCGGGTGTGCCCGCCGAGGCCCTCGGCCTCGGGGAACTCCTCGTCTTTAGAGAGCTGGACGCGCACCGGGGGGAGCATGGTCCCCCGGTCGCACACGTAGGTGCCGGAGAAGGGCGCCTTGTCGCCGGGTCGGTAGATCTGGCCGTAGGGCCTGTAGCGCGCGAGTATGTCCTCCAGGCTGGAAGCCATCACAGCGTCACGGCCCTGGCTTCGTTGAAACCCGGCGTGTGGAGCAGAACGTTCAAAACCTCCTCCGGAATAGGCTCGTCCACGGTCACGGCCATCGCGGCGCGGGAGCCGGGCGTCCCACGTCCGACGGCCATGTTCCCGATGTTGATGCCGTGCTCGCCCAGGATCGTGCCGAGCTTGCCGATCATGCCCGGCACGTCCTCGTTGCGGATAAAGAGCATGTGCTTCTCGGGGACGATGTCCATGTCGAAGCCCATAGCCTCGACGAGCCGGGGCTGGTGGCGGGGACCGACGAGCGTACCGCTCACCACGTTCTCCCCTCTCTCACCCTCGATCCTGAGGACGACCAAACTCGTGTAGTCGGCGCTCTCCGAGACCCGCGCGGTCTCGAGGTGCAGTCCTCTCTCTTTAGCGAGCGCCGGCGCGTTGACGTAGTTCAGGGGCTCGAAGACCATCGGGGCGAGGAGGCCCTTCTGGACCGAGACATCCAGCAACCGCGTGTCGTAGTCAGCGATCTCACCTCGGTACTCGATCCTCAAGGTATCCCCGGGATGGTCCGTGAGCTGGTAGAGCAGGCTCCCGAGAGCCTCGCACAACCCCGTGAACTGGGCGACGAACTCCGCTCCCTCGCCGACCGGGACCGGGGCATTTATGGCGTGCAGGGGGACCGCGCCGCGTAAAGCGCTCGCGAGCTGCTCGGCGGCGGTCACGCCGGCCCGGTCCTGCGCCTCGGCCGTGCTCGCCCCGAGGTGCGGCGTCACCACGACGTTCGGGAGCGCGAAGAGCGGGGAGTCGGTCGTCGGCTCCTTGTGAAACACGTCGAGCGCGGCGCCGGCGATTGCGCCCTCCTTGAGGGCGTTGTAGAGCGCGGTCTCGTCCACGATGCCACCACGGGCCACGTTTATGAGGTAAGCGCTCGGCTTCATCTTCTCCAGGGCGCCCGCGTCCACCATACCGGCCGTCTGGGGGGTTCGCGGGACGTGCAGGGAGACGAAGTCAGAGTGCTCGAAGATCTCGTCCAGGCTCTCGGCGCGCTCGACGTTCATCGAGCGCATCCGGTCCTCGGAGACGTAGGGGTCGTAGGCGAGCACCCGCATCCCCATCCCCACGGCGCCCCTAGCGACGATGGTCCCAACGTGCCCCAAGCCCACGAGGCCCAGGGTCTTCTCGGAGACCTCGACACCCTTGAAGGCGCCCCGGTTCCACTCCCCGCCCCGCAAGGAGCTGTCCGCGGCCGGGATGCGCCGCGCCGCGGCGAGCATCAGAGCCAGGGTGTGCTCGGCGGCGGCCACCGTGTTGCTCGCGGGGGCGTTGGCCACCAGGATGCCGCGCTTGGTCGCCGCCTCCACGTCTATGTTGTCCACCCCGATGCCAGCACGCCCGACGGCCTTGAGGTTCTCAGCCCTCGCTATGACCTCCGCCGTCACCTTCGTCGCACTGCGGACCATGAGGCCGTCGTAATCCCCGATCCTCTCGAGAAGCTCCCCCCCATCGAGGTCGAGAATAACGTCCACCTCGAACTCTTCTCTTAGCAGCTCTACGGCAGACTCGGCCAGCTTCTCGGTTACGAGGACCTTCAAACGGCCACCCCGCTCCTGGAGAAGACGTGCTGGGCCGCGCCGACACCCCTGCCGAGCTCCAGAGAAAAGCCTAAAGCCTCGAGCGCAAGCTCCGCAGCAGCGATCGTCGCGATGATGTCGTAGGCGTCGAAGTAGCCGCAGTGGCCGATGCGGAAGATCCTTCCCTCCATCGGACCCTGGCCGCCCGCAACCTGTATCCCGTGCTCCCGGAACATGAGCCTGACGAGCTGCTTGCCGTCCACGCCCTCGGGGACGTAAGCCGCCGTCACCGCCGAGTTCATGTCCTCATCGGGCCCGAAGAGACCGAGGCCCATCGCCTTTATGCCGGCGCGAGCGGCTCGCCCCAGGAGCACGTGCCGCTCGAAGGCGTTCTCGAGGCCTTCCTCCAGGAGCCGCTGCAGCGCGACGTCTAGCTGGACGATGACGCTGACCGCCGGGGTCCACGCCGTCTGGGGCGGGTTCTTTTCGTAAGCCTTCCTGGCAGCCGTCCAGTCAAAGTAGTAGCGCGGCATCCGGGCTTCCTCGTGCGCCCGCAGCGCCCGCTCGCTGACGCTGACGAACCCCAATCCCGGCGGCGTCATGAGCGCCTTCTGGCTCCCCGCCACCACCACGTCTACACCCCACTCGTCCGTCCGCAAGGGGCAGGCCCCGATCCCGGAGACGGCGTCGATGATGCTGATCACATCCCTGGTCGCCCGCGCGAAGCCCTCGATGTCGTTGACCGTGCCCGTCGAGGTCTCCGAGAGAACGCACATGGCGGCCTTTATCTGCGGGTCGTTGGCTATCGCCTCGGCGACCTCTTCGTTGTCGGCCTTCGCGCCCCATTCGTACTTGAGCTCGGTCACCTCGAGGCCGAAGGCCCGGCTCATCTTGACCCAGCGGTTGCCGAAGTTGCCGTTGTTCACGACGAGCACCTTCTCACCGGGCGAGAAGAGGTTCTGGATCGCCCCCTCAAAAGCCCCCGTCCCACTCGCCGCATACGTGAAGACGTCACCCTCCGTCAGAAAGACCCGCTTCAGATTCTCGTTCACCCGCGTGAACACCTCGCCGAACTCGGGCGTCCGGTGGTGGATGATCGGCAACGCCCCCGCCGCCGAGACCTCGGGCGGTATCGGAGTCGGGCCGGGCGACATAAGACGGTATTTGTTCATCATGGGTTCAGAAGACTTCCTCTCTTGCCGCGGACAGCTCGCCACTTATTCTAGACACTATCGTTCAAGATGGCTACATAATGGCGCAGGTAATTTACAAAGTGTTGCTTTCTCGTTTCGGGCAAGATCGGCCACTGACGGAGCTACCGAGCCTGGATGACCTCGACGGGGTCGTCCGTGTGCAGGGTGTCCCTCTTGTCGTGGATCAGGTTCTGCCCAAAGAGGACCTTCTTTCCGGACCTGCGGTACCGGGCCAGAGTACGCAGGGGCTCCTTGCTTTTGGTAGCGCTTCTCTGGTTTACGGTGGTGATGGCGCACCGCTCGCAGGGCTTGACCACGCGGAAGGTGATCGGCCCTATTCGAACGAGCCTCCAGTTATCCTCGGCGAAGGGTTCGCAGCTCCGTACCACCAGGTTGGGACGGAAGCGATCCATGGGCACGGGCTCTTCCAACCGGGCATTCAGGTCGGCGAGGGAGGCTTCGGATATGAGCAGGAAGGGGAAGCCGTCGGCGAGGCCGACCTGGTCTCCTGGCCCGCCGCAGGCTGGATCTACCGGGCGAACCGACTCCTCCGGCAGATAGACCAGCCTGCAACTCACGTCTAGAAACCTGCTAAACCAGCGGTCTGCGTCGTCGCCGACCGTCAGGCTCTCCACGAGGTCGTCCCAGACCCGGGTGAGCATGAGCCTCCCGGCCGGAGGTTGTAAGGGCACCTCCAGGGAGGGCATGCCCGGCGCGTCCACGACGAGGTCGTCGGGCTCGATGCGGACCCGGATCAGGGCCATGCGCGGAAACCGGCGCTGCGACATAAAACAACCGGTCTCGTCTACGAGCATCCAGCGGCGGTCGTGGCGCAGTCCGCCCCTGTCCACCTCTGAGGCTTCGAGGGGGATGCCGCCGCAGGATTTGATGGGATACACGTAGAGGCCGCTCAGGTACATCGTGAGATCCGTTTCGCGGGCATAAGAATTTGACGGTTCATCAACCAAACCCGGCTCCTTCGAGTGCAGGCAGCGCCGAGCGGGCATAGCGGGCGGCGTAGCCCGCGCCGTCGGGTTCGGGGAACTCGTGGGGGTCCCTGCCCTCGAGTTCCCCGGCTTTGATGCCGGTGCGGATACGGCCTTCGGTCAGGTCTATCCTTAGGGTGTCCCCATCACGCAGGCGCGCGATGACGCCTCCCGCCGCGGCCTCAGGAGAGAAGAGGGAGATCCAGATCCCCTTAGCTTCCGTGGGTGGGAATCCGTCGGTGAGGATCGAGATTCTCTCTTCGATCCCGCTTTCGCGGAGGGCTTGCGCGAGGAGGTCCAGGCGCAGCAGCCCCGGTCCACTCCGCGGCCCGCAACCGCCGACGACGAGCAAGGAGCCCGGGTCGAAGGACCCTCTTTCTACCGTCCGGACGGCGACCTCCTCGGAGTGGAGTACCCTGCATACTCCGGCGACCTCTCTCTGCGGCCCTGAGAGTCGGCAGAGGGCCTCCGTCCCGCTCGCCCGTCCCTCGATGAAGACCAGGCGGGACCCTGCTGGGGGTGGGGGGGCAGGCGGTCGGGGGGGCAGGATCTCCCGCAGCTTCCCCTCGACGGTGAGCGTGTCGTTGAGGGCTTCGCCGAGGTAGGCGAAGAGTCCGGCTACGCCGTGTTCCCCTACCCAAGGAGCGCAGGGCTCCACGAGCAGCAGCGTCTCGGGTACGAGAACCCGAAGCATCTGGTCGAATCCCAGCGCTGCGGCTTCGCGAGCTATCGCCGAGAGATGGACGATCGTCTCCGGCCCGCCGCCCAAAGAGCAGGCCGCCCGCAGCGCGTTGGCCAGAGAGAAACCCTCAACTAGCTCCAGAGGACGCGGTCTGCCGGCCCTGGCACCTTCGAGAGCGACCTCCGCAGGGCTTGATCGGAGAGGTGCGAGGCCGAGCGCCGCAAACGCGGCGAAGAGTCGCGCATCACTAGGAGGAGCGACGACCGTCGGCAGGCTCAACCGCAGCGCGGCGAGCACGAATCCGCCGAGCTCCTCGGGTTTTTCTGCGGCGACAAGCAGACCGTCGAGACGCTCGTGGGCGTAGGAGACCTGGACCATATCGGCGATCCACTCCCGCACCAGGGCGACGCCTCCCCCGGGGTGCGCTCCGAGCAGGCGCAGCGGTACGGGTTCGCCCCCGGCCTCATGAATCGCATCAGGGTGGCCAGAAGGTTCGAGAAATGGAACGCCGATGCGCGGCAGCGCGGTCCGGGGCACGAGCGTCTAGGAATCCAGCTTCTGCAGGAGGAGCTCGCGGACACGACCGCCGTCGGCGTTGCCGCGGGTCGCCCTCATAACCTGGCCGATCAAAAAGCCGATTACCTTTTTGTCGCCGCCACGGACCCGCTCGGCCTCATCGGGGTTGGCGGAGATCACCTCGTCCACTACCCCGCCGAGTTCGTCGCCGCCCACGGCGCCAAGCCCCTCGCGCTCGACCACGGCGGAGGGCGACTCGCCGGTCTCGACGACGCGGTCGAGCACGTCCTTGGCGGCGGAGCGGGAGATGGTGCCCTCTGCGACGAGCCCGATCA
The DNA here is from genome assembly GCA_030776865.1 of Actinomycetota bacterium. Lineage (GTDB taxonomy): Bacteria > Actinomycetota > Rubrobacteria > Rubrobacterales > Rubrobacteraceae > JALYGY01. The sequence goes on from JALYGY010000083.1 coordinate 16,840, forward strand.
GCTCCGCCATCCGCTCGGGACTCACCTTGGACTCGGAGATCTCGATCCCTGCCTCGTTGAGGCGCCCGCGCAGCTCGACCGTGATCCAGTTAGCCGCCTGCTTGGGATCTATACCAGAAACAGCGGAGACCTTCTCGTAGTAGACGGCAAGGTCACGGTCTGCGACGAGCACCCCGGCGTCGTACTCCGAGAGGCCGTACTGCTCCATGAAACGGGCGCGCATCTGGTCCGGCAGCTCGGGAAGGCGGCTCTCTATCTCGCGCATCCAGGCCGGCGTGATCTCCAGCGGCAGGAGATCTGGCTCTGGGAAGTAGCGGTAGTCGTGAGCATACTCCTTGCTCCTGAGGTCGTGCACCTGGTCGTCGTCCGGGTCGTAGTGGAGCGTCGTCTGCTCCACGCGGTCGCCGCCCTCGAGAATCCTGCGCTGGCGCTCCAATTCTCGGACGAGGCCCCGCTCGACAAAGCGGAAAGAGTTCATGTTCTTGAGCTCCGTCTTGGTGCCGAAGGTCTCGTCGGGGTTGCGGATGCTGACGTTGGCGTCAACGCGGAGCTGACCCTTCTCCATGTCCGCCTCAGAGACGCCTATAGCCCGGAGGATATTCTTGAGCTGGTTCGCCGTGGCGCGCGCCGCCTCGGGCGAGGGGATGTCGGGCTCGGTGACGATCTCCATCAAGGGCGTCCCGCCACGGTTGAAGTCGATGAGCGAACCAACCGAGCCGTGCATCCGGCCGGACTCCCCGACGTGGACGTTCTTGGCCGCATCCTCCTCGAGATGCAACCTCGTGATGCCGACCCGGATCGTGCCCTCAGAGGTTGGAACATCCAGATAACCGCCGGTGCAGATCGGGGCGTCGTACTGAGAGATCTGGTACCCCTTCGGCAAGTCCGGATAGAAGTAGTTCTTGCGCGCGAAGATCGCTCGCTCGGCGATGTCGCAGTTCAGCGCAAGCCCCGCCATCACGCCGAGGTCTATGGCCTTCTCGTTGGTGACCGGCAACGCCCCAGGGTGCCCGAGGCAGACCGGGCAGGTGTGAGTATTCGGCGGCTCGCCGTAGGTTACCCGACAACCGCAGAACATCTTGGTGGTGGTCGCCAGGTGGACATGAAACTCCAGCCCTATGACCGCCCGGTAGGTCCGCTTCTCCTGCACTTCCAAGTGAACAGCACCTCGCGTCTAGATGCCTCGTATCGGGTCATTCTAGCACCGCGCCATGCACCCTCGCCGGCGACGAGTACACCAGACCATCCTGCCCGGGCTCAGCGCGTAGCCGCAGATCTCGAAGGCTAGGGCTTGAGCTCGAAGTGGAAGTCCGCGACGTGCTCGATGGCGCGGGCGGCGCGCAACAGCAAGCTTTCGGTGAAATGGTCGCTCATGAGCTGGACGCCGACGGGGAGACCCTCGGAGAAGCCACCGGGGACGCTTATGGCCGGGATGCCAGCGAGGTTCACGGGGACGGCGCAGATGTCGTTGGCGTACATCGCGAGCGGGTCGTCCACCTTCGCCCCGACCTCGAACGCCACCGCCGGCGAGGTCGGAGAGAGCAGGACGTCGTAGCGAGAGAAGGCGGTCCGGAAATCGTCGACGATCCTGGTACGCACCTTCTGGGCCTGGGCGTAGTAGGCGTCGTAGTAGCCGGAAGAGAGAGCGTAGGTCCCCAGCATTATCCTGCGCTTCGCCTCGTCCCCGAAGCCCTCCTCCCTGGTCCTCCGGTACATCTCGTGCACCCCGTCCGCCGACGCTCTCAAGCCGTAGCGTACTCCATCGTAGCGGGCCAGGTTCGACGACACCTCCGCCGGGGCGATGATGTAGTAGGCTGGTAAGCCGTACCCCGAATGCGGTAGGCTCACCTCCCCCACCTCGGCGCCAGCACTCTCAAGCCCTCCGGCGACGCTCTCCACTACCTCGCGCACGCCAGGCTCTATAGCCTCGCCCTCCGTCAGCTCCTTCACCACCCCGATGCGCATGCCCCGTACGCCGCCTTCCAGCTCCGCCAGGTAGTCCGGGGCCTCGACGCTCGCGCTGGTGGAGTCATGGGGGTCGTGGCCTGCGACCGCCTGCAGGAGCAACGCGGCATCGCGCGCGTCGCGGGTCATGGGTCCGGCCACATCCAGCGAAGAGGCGAACGCGATCAGGCCGTGGCGCGAGACTCGCCCGTAGGTCGGCTTGAGCCCCACGATGCCGCAGAGGGCAGCCGGCTGACGCACGGAACCCCCGGTGTCCGTACCGAGCGCCCACCAGCCCTCGCCAGCCGCCACCGCCGCCGCCGAGCCCCCAGAGGAGCCCCCCGGCACGCGACTCAGGTCCCAGGGATTACGGGTAGGTCCGTAGGCCGAGTTCTCGGTCGAGGAGCCCATCGCGAACTCGTCGCAGTTGGCTTTGCCGACCACGATGATGTCCTCGCCGAAGTTCACTAGCGCCGAGGCGTCGTAGAGGGGCTCGAAGTTCTCGAGTATCTTCGAGCCGCACGTCGTCCTCACGCCGCGGGTCGAGAGCACGTCCTTGACGACCAGCGGCACACCCTCCCACAGCTCTACGCTCCCGTTTTGCAGCCTCTCGTCCACGCTCTCGGCCCGTCTGATAGCCAGCTCGGGGGTCGTGGTGACGAAGGCGTTGATCTCCCCCTCGACCTCCTCGACGCGCCGGTTGGCGACCTCGGCGGCCTCGCGGGCGGAGACCTCCCTTGCCTGCACCTTCTCAGCCAGTTCGTAGGCGGTGAGGTCCAGCAATTCGCTCATCTCAGTCGATCCTCGGGACGGCGAATAGGTCGTCTATGGGCTCGGGGGCCGTCGAGAGGGCCTCCTCGCGCGTCAGCTCTCCGCGCGGCTCGTCCGGCCTGAAGACGTTGGTCAGGTGCAGGGGGTTCGCCGTCGGCGGCACGCCTTCGAGGTCGAGCTCCCGGATCTTCTCTATGCTGTCCAGGATCGCGCCGAGCTGCTCGCCCATCTTCTTTATCTCCTCGTCCGTGAGCCCCAAACGGGCGAGGTTCGCCACGTGGCGAACCTGCTCCTCGGATATCATCAATTTACCTCCGCGACCTTCGATTCAGACTATCTTAGCGCAGCCCCGGCCCCTCGAGCACCCGGCGGATGGAACACGAGCACTTCGTCCGCCGGAACGAAGCCGAGCTTGGCTGCTAACCGCAGCGACGGCAGGTTCGTCTCCTCTGCTCCCCAGACCGGCCGCAAGGGGCGCAGGTGCTCGATCATGTACGCGATGCACAAGGAGGCGTATCCCCGCCCACGATGCCCCTCCAGGGTGTTTATGGAGATATCCCACAGGCTCTCGGTCTGCACCGAGTAACAGAACGCGACCGGTCGGCCACCGGCGAGGCTGGCCGCGATGGGAGACCGCCGCGCGGCTACGGCGAACTCGGAACGGAGCCTGGACGGCAACCCTTCTATGGAATCCAGCTCCGAAGGCTCGAGCAGGCGCACGGTGCCCGCGGGAACGCGGGGAAGTCGAGGCTCGTCACCGAGCAGGTGCAAAGTCGCCGATACCGCCTCCCACCCGGGCAGCGCAGCGGCGACGTGGGTCTCGTTCTCCGGCGGTACGAGAACCTCGTATCCCGCCGCTCCGGCGACCGCCTCCCGAATCGCCTCCTCCGAGGGGCGGCCGACGACGGAGATCAGGGGGTAACCGGTGCCGCGGACGACGAAGGATAACTCCTCGCTCTCCTCGAGGCCGAAGAGCTCGCAATCGCCGACAAGCAACATAGAGCGCGTCTCGACCCAGCGCGGAACGTCGGGCAGGGCGCGCGAGCCCGCCCGGCGTCGCCGGCTCAGACGCGGGCCGCATCTTGCGCCGTCGTCCTCGCCGCCTGCACGGCGTTGTAGAGTAGCATCGCCCGCGTCATCGGGCCGACGCCGCCGGGGACAGG
>JALYGY010000084.1 GCA_030776865.1 Actinomycetota bacterium
TGCGCCCACGCGAAGTTCACCGGCGAGGTCGGCGTTTGCATGGCTACCTCGGGTCCGGGCGCCATCCATCTTCTCAATGGGCTCTACGACGCCAGACTCGACCATCAGCCAGTGGTGGCGATCGTGGGCCAGCAGAAGCGCATGGGCCTTGGGAGCCACTTCCAGCAGGAGGTCGACCTCAACACCCTCTACAAGGACGTGGCGAGCGAGTATGTAGCCTACTTGATGGTCCCGTCGCAGGCGGCGCACCTCATCGATCGCGCCTTCCGGATCGCCAAGTCGAGCCGCTCTGTGACGGCCATAATCGTGCCGGACGACGTGGCGGAGGCCGACCATGAAGATCCCCCGCGTGCGCACGGCGCGGTCTTCTCCGGGATTGGCTTCCCCAATTTCCCGCGGGTGATCCCGCACGAAGAGGACGTACGCCGCGCCGCCGAGGTGCTAAACGAGGGCGAGCGGGTGGCGATGCTCATCGGCGCCGGAGCCTTCGATGCCGCCGACGAGGTGAAGGAGGTCGCCGACATCCTCGGCTGCGGGGTGGCCAAGGCCCTGAACGGCCGGGCCGCGCTACCCGACGACCTGCCTTTTGTTACCGGGGCTATAGGACTACTTGGCACCAAGCCCTCGAACGACATGATGGAGAACTGCGACACGCTCTTCATGGTCGGGTCAAGCTTCCCCTATTCGGAGTGGCTGCCCGAGCCGGGCCAGGCTAGAGGCGTCCAGATCGACATCGACGGCAAGATGATCGGCATCCGTTACCCGATGGAGGTCAACGTCGTCGGAGATTCCAAGGAGACGCTGCAAGCCCTGATCCCGCACTTGAGGCGCAAGGAGGACCGCTCGTGGCGCGAGCAGATCGAGGACAACGTCGAGCGCTGGTGGGAGATACTGGGGAACCGGGCGATGGAGGATGCCCAGCCCCTGAACCCGCAGCGGGTCTACCACGAATTGTCACCGCGGCTGCCCGATAATTGCATACTCACCGGCGACTCGGGCTCGGCCACGAACTGGTGGGCGCGCCACCTCAAGCTCAGGGACGGGATGATGGCGGCTCTCTCGGGCACGCTCGCCACGATGTGCCCGGGTGTCCCGTACGCTCTGGCGGCGAAGTTCGCCTATCCCAACCGGCCGGTGATCGCCTCCGTGGGCGACGGTGCGATGCAGATGCTCGGCAACAACACCCTGATCGACATCATGAAGTACTGGGAGCGCTGGGACGACCCGCGCCTCATCGTGCTCGTGCTCAACAATCAGGACCTCAACCAGGTCACCTGGGAGCAGCGCGTCCTTGCGGGCGACCCCAAGCTCGAGGTCTCGCAGAACATCCCCAGCTTCCCCTTTGCCCGCTACGCCGAGATGCTCGGCTTCAAGGGCATTCGCGTTGATTCGCCGGATGGGGTGGCAGATGCTTGGGACGAGGCCCTCAGTGCTGACCGCCCCGTAGTTTACGAGGCGATCACCGACCCCGAGGTCCCGCCGCTGCCGCCGCACATCCGCTTCGAGCAGGCCTCGAGCCTGGCCCAAGCGATGGCCAAGGGCGAACCGCACACCCTAAGAATCGCCATGCAGTCGCTCAAGGGCAAGCTTCAGGAGGTCACCACCCGCTAATGGGGTCGGGAGTGGGGAACGGAGCAGCCGACGTCGCCGTAGAGCGGCTGGAGGTCTCGGCGTACACGGTCCCGACGGACTCTCTCGAGTCGGACGGGACCCTCGTGTGGGATTCCACGACGATGGTACTCGTCGAGGCGGTAGGAGGGGGGAAGCGCGGCCTCGGCTACACTTACGGCGACGTCTCCGTCGGTAAGTTCATCGAGTCGAAGCTCATGAGCGAGGTAGAGGGCGCCGACGCCCTGAGCCCGCCAGCAGCATGGGCGGCGATGCAGCGCGCGATCCGCAACGCGGGCCGCCCGGGCGTCGGAGCGATGGCCGTCTCCGCGGTTGACGTCGCGCTCTGGGACCTCAAGGCGCGCTTGCTGGAGCTGCCACTTGCGGACGTACTCCCTCGATTCCACGACGCCGTGCCAGTCTACGGCAGCGGCGGGTTCACCTCCTACTCGATCGAGCGGCTCCAGGAGCAGCTCGGCGGCTGGGCCGGAGAAGGTATCCCGCGGGTCAAGATGAAGGTCGCGCGCCATCCCGAGCAGGACCCGCATCGGGTGCGCGCTGTCCGCGACGTAATAGGGGATGACGTCGAACTGCTGGTCGACGCCAACGGTGCCTACACCCGCAAGCAGGCGCTCTACTGGGCCGAGCGCTTCGCAGGGGAGTTCGGCGTCACCTACCTCGAGGAGCCCGTGACCTCCGAGGACCGTGAGGGCCTGAGGCTCCTGCGCGACCATGGCCCCGGAGGGCTGGCGATCGCCGCGGGCGAGTACGAGTGGACCCTGCCGCAGCTCGCCGACCTGGCCGACTGCGTGGACATCCTGCAGGCTGACGTGACCCGCTGCGGCGGCATCACCAACATGCTGCGGGCGGACGGGATCTGCAAGGGACGTACGATCCCCTTCTCGGCCCACTGCGCACCCGCCATCTCTGCGCACGCCGGTTGCGCGATGGAGACGCTCGTGCACCTCGAATTCTTCTACGATCACGTGCGGGTCGAGGACATGCTCTTCGATGGGGTGCTTCACCCCGAGGGCGGCTACCTCCGTTCCGACCCGGAGCGGCCCGGCCTGGGCCTCGAGCTCAAACGCTCTGAAGCTGAGCAATACGCCGCCTAGAAAGGGATAAGCAGATGACGGACACCATGAGGAACGGGGGCCGCAAGCTCACCGACAGGCAGCGAATGAACCTCAACTCCCTGGCCTTACAGGCAGACCTTCGCG
>JALYGY010000085.1 GCA_030776865.1 Actinomycetota bacterium
ATAGGTGCCCTGATCTTCTACGCCGCCTACGACACCTTCTCCATTCCCAGACTCGCCGAACTGGCGAAACCGGGCGCGCTGCTGACGACCGCGGGCGGCCTCATAGCCGTCGCTGCCCTGGCGAAGAGCGCCCAGGCGCCGCTGCAGTTCTGGCTACCGCGGGCGATGGTGGCCCCGACGCCGGTCTCCGCCTACCTCCACTCCGCCGCGATGGTGGCGGCCGGGGTGCTCCTCCTCGGGCGCGTGTACCCCCTCTTGCAGAAGAGCGAGGCGCTGCTCTACGTCCTGCTCGTCGTCGGGTTGGTCTCCATAGCGGTCGGGGGCGTCCTGGCGCTCACGAGGGACGTTCTGAAGCAGCTGCTGGCCTACTCGACGATCTCCCAGTACGGCTACGTCGTCTTCATGTACGGGCTCGGCGGGAAGTACGGCGCGGTCGGGGCCTCCTTCTACGTGCTGGTCCACGCCCTCGCCAAGAGCGCCCTCTTCCTGACCGCCGGCGCCGTGACGGAGGCGACGGGCGAGGAGCGTCTCTCGCGACTCGGGGGGCTGGCCAGACGGACGCCGGTGATGGCCGCCGCGGGCGGGGCGGCGGTCGCGGGCCTAGCGGCCCTTCCCCTCAGCATAGGTTTCTTCAAGGACGAGCTTCTGTTCGGGGCGGCGTTACAGCGGGGTCCCGCGTTCGCCGGGCTCGCGCTCGCGGCTGCGGTGCTGACCCTAGCCTACATCTGGCGTTTCTGGTCCGGCATTTTTCTTGGCGAGATCCGGACCGGGGTGGCAAACATACCGGTCGTGCTCGTGGCGCCCGTGGTCGTGCTCGGGGCGCTGGTGCTCGTCGGCGGGGTCGTGGTCGGGCCGTTCGCGGAGCTGGCGAAGGCCGCAGGGGCGGTCTCTTACGCAGGGCCGGTGGAGTCCGTCGAGCCCGCATATCATCTCGACGCCAGGCCAGAGAACCTGCTGGCGCTCGCGACCTTCGGCCTGGGGGCGCTGGTCGTGGTCTCGCGCTCGCTCTGGTGGCGTGCGGCGGATGCTTTCTCGCGGGCTGGAGAGAAGCTCGGTCCCGAGCGGTTGTATGACCTGGGGCTTGCAGGGTTGAACCGGTTGTCGGATCGGGCTCACGATATGGAAGTGCGGGATTTGCGGGGGCGCATAGCGGCGATCCTGGTGCCTTCGGGTGCGCTCGTCGGTCTCGCCCTGGTGGCGACCTCCGTCGGAAACGTCTTCAGGATAGGCCACGTTGGGACCGCAGACCTGCTGCTCCTGCTCGCGCTCACCGCGGCGACCGTCGCCGCGGTCGCGACGTGTTTGGCGAGAAGGCACGTGACCCTCGTGCTGGTCCTCTCCAGCTCCGGCTTCTCCATAGCGGTGGTCTACGCGTTCTTCGGGGCTCCGGACGTGGCTCTGGTCGCGGTCCTCATCGAGACCATCGTGGCCTTGCTCGTCTTCGGGACGCTGCAACTGATACCGCGTGAGACACTGCAGGAGGGCGCCGAGGTGCCGGCGGGGCAGGCGCGGCGTAAGGCTCTCGTGGCGACCGTGGCGGGTGGTTTCGTCATGGCGATCGTGTGGGGCACGCTCTCCCAGCCGTCCTCGGAGGAGAGCGCGGCCACACGTCTCATCCGACTTGCTCCCGAGGCGCACGCCAAGGACGTGGTCACGGTCATCCTGACCGACTTCCGCGCGCTCGATACCTTGGGTGAGATAACCGTCGTCGCGCTGGTGCTGCTCGGTGTAGCCACCCTGCTCTACGGCGGGAGACTGCCTTGAGGGAGGACAGTAGCGGCGTTCCGGGCGGTGTGCCTGCAGGCGTTACCAGCGTTATGACCAGGGTGGTGGCGAGGCTCCTACTGCTGCCGACGCTGATGGCCGCGGTGGCCATCCTGGTCAAGGGCTACGCGGAGCCGGGTGACGGCTTCAGCGCCGGGGTGGTCGCGGCGCTCGGGATATTGCTCCAGTATCTAGCCTTCGGACGAGAGCAGGTAGAGCGGCTCCTGCCGGTCAGGAGGCTGGGAAGGGTCGCTTTCGCGGGGCTTCTGCTCGCGCTCGGGGTTGCGGCTTTCCCGCTGTTCATGGGCGAGCCCCTTCTGACCCACTACCCACCGCCCGGCTCGAAGGTCGTCTACCTCGGCACCCTGGAAATAATAACCGCCGTTGCCTTCGACACCGGCATATTCTTGCTGGTCTTGGGGTTCGCGGTGGGGACGATCCGGCTAGTTATCCTGGCCAGGGAGGAGAAGACGACGCCGTGACGTTCGCCATCTCGCTCGCCATCTCCGTTATCTTCGGCGCCGGAGCCTATCTGATCTTGCAGCGGAATCTGATCCGGGTGGTTATCGGCATTCTCATGATCTCCAACTCGGCCATCCTGTTCCTGGTAGCGGCCGGCCTCTCGCGCGGGCGCCCCCCTATCTACCCGCTCCCGAAAGCGGACGCGGTCAGCGACCCGCTGGTGCAGGCGATGGGGCTGACGGCGCTCGTGATCAGCTCGAGCACCATAGCCCTGCTGTTGAGCCTGGTCTACAGGCTCTACGTCGCGCACCAGACGGTAGATATCGAGGTCATCTCCGAAGCCGAGGTGCGAGAGGCCGAGGCGCTGGAGCGCGGCGAGAGTCCCGAGAGAGCGGACGCGGAGGAGACGGCGTGATCGTGCTCTCCCTCTCGGTAGGTTTGACGTGGGTCTTGGCGGCGGTGCTCTCGCTTCTCGACGGCCGCCGGCGGTGGGTAGGCTGGCTCTCTGTCGCAGGGCTCGGAGCCGGCTTCGCTTCGGTGGTCGCGCTGGCCGTCCAGGTTTTCCGGACGGGGCCGATCGAGATGGTCGCGGGTGGCTGGCCGGAGGGTGTCGGTGTGGCGCTCAGAGCCGACGCCCTAGGGGTCGCCTTCACCCTCGTCTCGTGCGGTGTCATCCTGGTCTCCCTCGTGTACGAGGTCGTCGGCGGGGTAGGCTCCAGGACCTTCCCCGCGGTGGTCCTGTTCCTCAACAGCGGGCTCATGGGACTCTTTCTCACCGGGGACGTCTTCAACTTCTACGTGTTCTTCGAGGTCTCGATGACCGCCGCCTACGTCCTCACCGGCTACCGGGAGCGGGACCATCAGGTCCGGGCGGCCTTCATCTTCGCCGTCGTGAACCTCCTCGGATCCGTTATCTTCCTCGTGGCGATCGCCGCGCTTTACCATCTGACGGGGAGCCTGGATATGCCGGTCGTCGCCGAGCGCATCGCGGAAGCCAGGCCCGCCTCGGCGGTGTTTATAGGCGTGGCGATCTTCGTCGCCTTGAGTTTGAAGCTCGGTCTCTTCCCATTTCACTTCTGGCTGCCGGCAGTCTACGTCGGGAGCCACGCACCGGTCTCTGCCATCCTGAGCGGCGCCCTGGCGAACATCGGCAGCTACGGGTTGTTGCGCTTCCACGGTGGCGTCCTCTCCGAGCTGTCTGGCCTCGGCACGCTCGTCTTCCTCGCGATGGGGAGCGCCAGCATCGTCTACGGGGCGCTGCAGGCGATCTCCCGCCGCTCGCCCGTCGAGGTCATGGCCTACTCGGCCATCGGACAGGCGGGGTACATACTAATCGCGATCGGGATCGGCGGTCCTGTAGGCTACGCGGCGGCCGTTGTTTACGCGGTGGTGAACTCCCTCAACAAGATGCTTATCTTTCTGGCCACGGGGCTGCGCGGCCCGCTGGTCGGCGCCGCGTTCGCCGTCGGGGCGTTCAGCGTGGCCGGCGTACCCCCTGCCGCCGGGTTCCTCGGGAAGCTCGTGCTTTTCAGGGCTGGCCTCTCGCTGCAAGGCGTTCTCGAGAGCGCGGCGCTCGTGAGCCTGATCTTCGTCGGCGGTGCCCTCTCCTTCGTCTACTCCTTCCAGGTCTACCAGAGGATCTACGTAGACCCCTCCGGAGCGGCGGAGGTGGGTGATCCATCCGGCAAACCGAGCCCAACAGCGATGCGTTTGCTGGTGATCTTTGCGGCCGCGCTCCTCGTCGGCGCCGGTCTCTGGCCCGAGCCGCTCCTCACCCTCGGCGAGGTGGCGGCGGATGCCCTGAGGGATGGCTCGTCGTGAGGCGTGTCCTCTTCATACTCTCGCTCTCGACGCTCACCTACGCCCTGGTTCTGGGCAGCTTCAAGCCCTGGGACCTCGCGCTAGGCGCTCTCGTCTCGGGGGCGCTGCTCTACGCCTTGAGGGGCTTCGTCCTCGGTGCTCGCCCGGCGCACGTGGGCGGATTCGTCGAGCGCCTCTTTTCTTTCGTGCCGTTCGCGACGGCCACCATACGCGAGATCATCGCCGGAACCTGGGAGGTCGCGCTCGCGACCCTACACCTCAGGCCGCTCGAGAGCCCTGGCATCGTCGCGATCCCCATCGGGGCGCGGACCCCCACGGGGGTGGCGGTCTCGGCGCTGGCGATGACGCTCTCGCCCGGTACCTTCCTCGTGGACGTGGACTGGGAGAGGGAGGTGTTCCTGATCCACACCGTAGACGCGAGCGACCCCGAGGCGGTCCGCCGCCACCAGGAGGATTTCTACCAGCGCTACCAGAGAAACGTATTCCCCTGAGATGGGTTTCCTACCAGCTGCTCTCTCCGGGAAGGGTACCGATTACCCGGCGTTCACAGATAGTACCTGACGACGACGTAGGCGGTAGCTATCGCCAAAGAGACGAGGGTCACGGGGATGCCGTAGGCCATGAACCTGAGGAAGGAGATCTTCTGGCCCGCTCGCTCGCTCATGCCGGCGACTACCACGTTGGCCGAGGCCCCGATCAGGGTGAAGTTCCCGCCGAAGTCCGCTCCAAGCGCCAGTGCCCACCACAGGGCCTTCGTCTGGGCCTCCGAGAGCCCTTCCGCCTCGGCCAGGTCCTTTATGACCGGGATCATGGTGGCCGTGAAGGGGATGTTGTCCACGATGCCCGAGGCGATGCCGCTGCCCCAGATGACGATGGCCGCCGTGACCGGGGAGTCCCCCGGGGCGACCGCGGTGAACCCCTCCGCTATCTTGTCTATAAACCCGGTGACCTCCAGGCCCCCGACCAACACGAAGAGGCCGACGAAAAAGAGCAGGGTGGGCCACTCCACCCCGTGCAGCACCTCTTCCACGTCGCTTCTGGTATAGAGTACGATCGCCGCGGCCCCGAAGAGGGCTATGGTGGCCACTTCGAGGTGCAGAATCCCATGCAGGAAGAAAGCCAGGATGACCAGCGCGAGCACCGTGAGGGATCTGCGCAGCAGCACCTTGTCCCGAAGGCTCCCCTCGGCGTCCATAGCTGCGATGGCCTCCTCGGCCTCTTTGCTGGTGTTGAGTTGCTTGCGAAACAGCAGGTAGAGAACTCCCAGCACCGCCGGCAGGGTGAGGACCACCACCGGCGTGAGGTTGATCGCAAACTCCGCGAAAGTGAGACCGGCGGCGCTGCCGATCAGGATGTTGGGAGGGTCACCGATCAGGGTCGCCGCCCCCCCGATGTTGGAGGCCATCACCTGGGTGAGCAAGAACGGCACGGGGTCCGAGTCGAGCGCTTCGGCGATCACGAAGGTCACGGGCACCATGAGTATGACCGTGGTGACGTTGTCCAAGAACGCCGAGAGGACCGCCGTCACGAGGGCGAGCAGGATCAGTATCCTCCCGGGGCGCGCCTTGCCCCACTGGGCGCTCTTTATGGCCAGGTACTCGAAGAGACCGGTTTTCTCTAGGACGGCTACGATGACCATCATCCCCGCCAGAAGCCCGATGGTGTTCCAGTCGATGAACTCGGTTGCGGCTTCCTCCTGCTCGACGATGCCGAAGGAGATCAGGATCGCCGCCCCCAAAAGGGCGGCGACCGTCCGGTTCACCAGCTCGAACGCGATCAGCAGCAGTACGACGGCGAATAGCGCAACGGCGAAGGCTTCCTGCATCCTGGCTCGGGATTATACAATTAGTGAGTTCTCGTGGCTCGTGAGCTCGGGTATGGAGGAGAATCCTGCTTCGGCGGTTACGGGCCGTACCAAGCTAGAGGACCGGGAGGTAAAGTGAGCGGCGAAGAGAGACCCCGCCGGGATATAAAGGTTGAGAACCTCATGCACCCGGCCATAAGCGTAAGCCCGGACGCGCCGGCCCGGGAGGCACTCAAGATTATGCGCGACTACAACGTGCCCGGGGTCCCGGTGGTAGGCCATGACGGGGAGCTCGAAGGGTTCATAACCGACGGGCACCTTCTGGAGTCGGCGTTGCCCCAGTACATGAAACTGATGGAGAACATGTCTTTCGTCCCCGAGGTGGCGGACAGGTGGGTACATTACCTCACCGAGGCGGCCGACAAGCCGGTCCGGGAGGTTATGAGTAGGGAGGTGTCGAAGGTGGAGCTCGGCAGAAGCGAGCTCGCGGTAGCCCACAGGATGGTCCACGACGGCGTCTCCAGCGTCGTGATCACCAGGGACGGTAAGATGGTGGGCCTCGTGAACCGCCTGGACCTCTACGCCGCGATAGAGGGACTAGATTGAATCCCGGGCACGTCGCAAGGAGGTCTCGCTGCACGAGATAGTCTTCTACGCTGCTGCGATCTGGATGACCGTCCTGCTCGTGGTGAGCGTGCTGGCGGTGATCCGGATACCCTCGACGGCCGGACGCATACTGGCGCTCGATACACTGACCCTGATCCTGGTCGCGCTCCTGGTGCTCTTCGTAGACGCCTCCCGCACCCCTCATTTTCTGGATGCCGCGCTCGTGCTCTCGCTGCTGGCGTTCCTGGGGACGCTCGCGGCGTCACGCTACCACGGCGAACGGAAGATCTTCTGATGTCCCTCACGGATGCTCTCCCCTGGGTGGCCGACACCCTGGTCGTCCTCGGGGTCCTGGTTATGACCGTGGGGGTCTACGGCATGATCCGGATGCCCGACACCTTCATGCGCCTGCACGCGGCGAGCAAAATGGTGTTCCTGGGCCTGCTCCCGTTGCTCGCGGCCTCGACGGCGACGGGGAGCCCCGACATCGTCCTGCGGGTCGTCCTGATCGCGGCGTTCTTGCTCCTGACCACGCCGGTCTCCGGGCACGTTGTTGGACGAGCCGCCTACCTGC
>JALYGY010000086.1 GCA_030776865.1 Actinomycetota bacterium
TGTTGCTGGGACTCGCCCAGGGGCTAAGATGGTATATCCGTAGGCGTAGAGAAAGGCGGATAGTAGAAAACAAGTCCGCCAATCGAGCCTCTCCGATACCTACCGTTAGACGAGTGAAGCGTGACTCTATGGAAGAGCAAGCAGCCCAGCTATTGAGAGCTATCTACGATTTGGCTGAAGGCAACAACGGACAGTGGGTAGCGGTCGCGGAAGCCGCGGAGAGAGCGGACATACCTTTCACTGCGAAGGACTACTACCCGTCATTCCAATACCTAAAGCAGTCGGGATTGATAACCACTGACAACCTCGTCTATAACGAAGTTTGCAAGCTGACACCAGAGGGGGTTAGGGTAATGGAGCAAGTGGTAACCTCCAACGTTCCGTCCGATTCTATGTCTAGTCCGAGGGGTTAACGCACGCTTTAGAAGCTGCCCCGCTGTTGAGCCATCAACACGAACAACCCAACCAGCGCGCCCAGTACGACGAAGATAACGGTTACGGTGGGAGAGGCGGTCAGCGCCCACGCAGCCAGTCCAAATAGGATGGATAGCGCAACCACTACAACCAAAGCGATGAGCCTTCTGGTGTTTAGGGTCATCAGCATCCTTTCCCGAGAAGCCGTCTAGATGTACGCTACCCGACTTCTTACCCAGGAGTGATACGGCGGTCTTAGACGTATCACCTTAGCTGGGGTGTAGAATCCTAGCAATATAGAAAACTAGCGGAGGGTAAGAGCCGTGGCAGCACACGACATTTTCTGGCAACTTCAAGCACAGGTAGAGGAAATGGAGTCCCAAACGGACGAAGGCCATTCGGTTGCCATCTACGTTTACACTCCTTCCGGTGAACAGCTACGCGTCTCCAACATAGACCTACTCGATGCAGAAACGTTGTCCCTCAGGGGACAGGGCGAGCAACAAAGCGACCAGTTCCGCCTAGTCACCCACTACAGCTCTGCACAATTCTATCTGTGGGTCATAAGTGAAGACGAACCCAGCGCTATAGTCTTCAATAACCAGGCTGGATAGCTCTCCCGCCAACTACAGGTCGAAGGGCTAACACACCCCACCCGTACCTACACGCGCAAGATACCGTTACCCCAATTCCAGTTGCGGGTGTTCTGGCCCACCCCTTCCGTGCCGTGCCGCTGGTGCTCCCAACATCGCAGCGGCTTCTTTACTACTCTCCCTGCTTTATGCAGTTATCAACCCTACTCACAAGTAGCTAGCATCTCTGATCTCTGCGCTACATCCGTAGTCTATCATACTGTCTATTTATTTGTCTACGTTTGTGCTATACTTTTTTTGCTATGCTGGCGAGAGTATGGAGGTAAACGCTGTGCGCTTACGGCAGCTAAGGGAAGAGCGCGGCTTGTCGTTGCGCGATCTCGAATGGCTATCTGGTGTGCGCCACAACACCATCTGGTTTATAGAGGCAGGTAGACGCAAGAGGACACACCGCAGCACAGTAATCAAGCTGGCCGATGCTTTAGAGGTAGACGTTAGGGAACTGATGAGGGGTTGGGAGTAGTGGCTAAACGCGGGGGAGGTACAGTTTCAGGTACAGCTTGGGAGACTGTACCAGCAGGGTTTTTGCATGGCCCGCCGCATCGCCTGCGTGGGGCGGGTTACGGTGTCGCTGCGAAGATCTATCACCCTGCTCCTCTTAGTAGCTCTCTCCCGCGGCACCGAGCACCCGCCGCGTGATCGAGAAGTGAATCTTCGCCACCTCGGCGAGCCCCTCCTCCCCCAGCTCCTCGACCACCAGCCGCGCGGCATCGAGCACGTGCGTTGAGCCCCGCGGAAGCTCGAAACCGACCCGCTTCGAGAGTTTGTCCATCTCCTCCAGGTAGCGCGCCCGCGCCAGGATCGAGGCCGCCGCCACCGCCGCGTCGTCTTCGGCCCGCGGCCGTACCTCGAGGCGTACCCCCAACGGCACGCCGGGCTCCACGTACAAACGCGCCCTCTCCCCGAAGGCGTCCACGACGACCGCCTCTACCTCACCTTTGAGTTCGTTGATTATCTCCGTGTTCAGCTCCCCGAGCAGCCGGTTGACGTTGCCGCACGCGGCTGCGCGACGAGCCTCGTACTCCCTGGGGGCGAGGGAGACGACGCGGACGTTCTCGAGCCCAAGGATACGGGACGCTCGGGCGGCCACCTCCCTCACCTGGCGAAGACCTAGTGTCTTCGAGTCGCGGACCCCGATCCCCCTCAATTCCAGGTCTTTCTCCGCCCCTAGAACCCTCGTCCCAGCGACTACCAGGGGTCCGAGGTACTCTCCCTTGCCTGCCTCATCGGTGCCGATGCGGGGCGTCGCGTTGGGCGCCGGTCCCCTCGCGGTTCGGGCCTCGCGGGTAGCGGAGCCTTCCCGGGAGAGCCGCCAGTCGCGCAGCAGAGCCTTGAGCCCGGAGTCCCTGCCTCCCTCCGAAACCTTACCCGTGTGGTACACGTTCAGTTTCGCCTCTTCGGGACCGCGGACGAGACGGTACTGGGTACCGTAGTCTATCTCGTGGGCGCCGGCCACGCTCGCACCGTGGGCTTCGATGCGGCGCCGGAGGTCTTCGGGGATGGGGTTGCTCACCGCACCTCGAAGCTCGTCAAGTCTCCCTTGGACACCTCGAACTCTGTCTTCACGTCCTCGACAGCGGCGTGCGGCGGGCCCTGTTCGCACCATCGGACCATCTCTCTGACCCTTTCTGAGGGCCCCTCGAAGAGCGCTTCGACCCGACCGTCCGGGAGGTTCTTCACCCAGCCGGTCAGGCCGAGCCGTTCGGCTCTCTCCCGGGCTGAGTCCCGGAAAAACACTCCCTGTACCTGGCCCGAGACGTAGAGGTGCGCCCGCTCACGGTCGCCGCTCTCCATTTGGGACCTCCTGCGTAGACAATGGCGTGTTCCATAAGTTTACCCACCTTTTGGGCCATTTCTCCCGTTATGCTAGCCTAGAGCGGTCATGGAAGCAGAGGAGCGAACGGTCGCCGGCGAACGGGGCTCGAAAAAGGCGCTGCTGACAGTGGTCGTCCCGACCCGCAACGAGGCGGACAACGTCCCAGTGCTGATGCGCGAGCTTCGCGAGAGCCTCTCTGGGGTGGACTACCGGGTGGTCTTTGTTGACGACTCGACGGACGAGACGCCGGAGGTGATACGCGGCCTCAGCAAAGGGGATGGGCGCATAACCCTCTTACACCGCAGGGACGCCGAGCGCGACGGTGGCCTCTCCACGGCGGTGACGACCGGTATAGAGGCGTTCGCGGAGATGAGCGAGTACACCTGCGTGATGGACGCGGACCTCCAGCATCCCCCGGAGAAGGCGCGGGAGATGCTGGAACTCGCGCGGAGTTCGGACGCCGACGTCGTGGTGGCGAGCCGCTACGCGCGGGGCGCCAGCTACGCCGGGCTCCCCGGCCCGGTCAGGCGGGGAATCTCCGTGGGGAGCAAGTACCTGGCCCAGATCGCGTTCAAGGAGGCACGCAAGACCAGCGATCCGATGGCTGGGTTCTTCCTGGTGCGCAACGAGTCCATCTCCGGCATCCAGTTCCGTCCCACGGGGTTCAAGATACTTCTGGAGATACTCGTCTGCGCCCCGGAGTTGAAGGTGGTGGAGATGCCGCTAGACTTCCGGGCTCGCCACGCGGGCGTCTCGAAGGCTACCTTCCGGCAGGGCCTGCAGTACCTGGCGCACATAACCAGCCTTTTCTGGTATGTGCCCTCCGCAGGCCGCTTCTGGAAGTTCGCGATGGTCGGCGCCTCGGGGGTCCTGGTGAACAGCCTCACCCTCATAACCCTGGCCGAATACTTGGACGCCAACAAGATAATAGCCTGGATGTTCGCCGTAGGTTTGAGCATCCTGACCAACTTCCTTTTGAACAACGCCTTTACCTGGCGAGACGTGAGGCACTCGAGCAGGATCCATTTCCTCCTGCGCGGAGCCCTGGCTTATCCGGTCGCGATCATGGGCATCGGCGCCAACTTCGCCGTCTACTACCCGCTGTTGAAGTACGTGAGCGAGGACTTCCCCTACTACGTGTTCTTCAACCTCCTCGGGATAGCGGCCGGCACGAGCGTCAACTTCTTGCTGAGCTCGAGGCTGGTCTTCCGGCCCCCTGCACCCGAGCACCTCGACCCAGGCGCCCCGCCGAAGCAGATCGCCGAGGAGGCGCGCCGTGAGCTAAAGGCGGACTGGGTCGGCCTGATCGCAGTCCCCGAACTGACCCCGCTCGGGCAGCAAAAGCCCCGCACACTCGCACCTACGGACCGCGACATGATCGAGCTCGTCGTCAAAACCACCCAGCCAACCCTCACGGTTACCGGTCCCCGGCGCCTCCCCCAGGCCCGCACCAACGCCCGCTGGACAAACTCCCTCGCCGTCCCCGTCCTCGAGGGCGGGCAAACCGTCGGCGTCGTCTACGCCACCCGCAACTCGATCGAGCCCTTTACCGACGAAGACCTCCACTGGCTTACCGCCTACGCTAGCACCGCAGGCCCGATCTTCGCCCGTTGACCGATGAGACAACTCCAAGGAACACGGGGCGTCCCGGTAAAGCACCGCCAGGACACCCCGCTCGGCCCCTCCCACAAGGGGCGCATCATCGGACCTCACTACCCCTCCCTGTCAGTGAGGCCCGTCGCGGATCTCACACCTCAACCCAAGCTTTAATACCAAGCCCCGTCTGGGTGAGATGAACCGCAAAGTCGAAATTACCATCGCCTAGGACGCGGCGCAACTCGGCGTAAACCCTATACCTAAGCCGAATGCCACTTGCACCGCACGACATGTGCGCCCTCCTATACCCTCGTACACAACATCTTGAGCCTTAACTAGAAATAGAATCTGGTGTGAAATTTGTATCAACCATTAGTGGAGGTTTAGCTAAGTTTAAGCTTGAGATACACATGCGAGTGTAGCGATGAGAACGTAGGTTCAGAAGGTGGGGTTTGGCGGGCAGCACGCCGTCCGCACCGAAAGGCGTCTTGGATCGTAGCAGAGAGCGTAGCGCGGGCTACGGCGCGATTTATACTACTGGCATGAGGCCCATATGTTTCCTCTCGGACTTCGGGTTTGCCGACGACTTCGTCGGTACGTGCAAGGGGGTAATGGCAAGCATCGCCCGGGGGGTTGTGCTCGTGGACCTGACACATGAGGTGCCGGGGTTCGAGGTAGAGGTTGGGGCGGAGATCCTGCAGCACGCCACCCGCTACATGCCCGACGATGCGATCTACCTCGCGGTCATAGATCCGGGGGTTGGCACGGAGCGGCGGGCGCTCGCGCTGCGGACGGAGAACGGGGCCTATCTGGTCGGGCCGGACAACGGTCTTTTGGTCCCCGCGGCGGAGGCTCTTGGCGGTATCTCGGAGGCAGTGCTACTCACCAATGAGCGCTACCACGTACACCCCGTCTCGAACACCTTCCATGGTCGCGACGTCTTCGCGCCGGCGGCGGCGTACCTCGCAGCGGGGGCGGAGCTCTCGGATCTGGGCGAAATCGCGGATCCCTCTTCCCTGGTGGGTCTCAGGCTGCCTGGTGTCGAGGAACGCGTCGGCGAGGGCATTATGACACGGATCATCTCCATAGACCGCTACGGCAACGCCCGCCTCTCGGTCTTGCAAGAAGAGTCGGGACTCGAGTACGGTGCCACCCTGAGAATCGACACCGGTGACGGCGAGATGCCGGTCCGCTACCTGGAGACCTTCGGGTCGGCCAAGGCGGGCGAACTGATGCTCGTCCCCGACTCTCACTGGCGATTGAGCCTGGCCATAAACAAGGGCAACGCGGCTCACGCCCTCGGGCTCAAGGTCGGCGGAAAGGTGCGTATGATGCCCCTGGCGAGAGGCTCGGGGGATGAGAGGGCCTGAGCGCCACGACCCCCTCTTACCCGAGGAGCAGCGCCGGATAACGCGGGCGGCGGCTCTGCGACCGATCAACGTCCTCATGCTCGTCATCGGGGCCGGCATCTTCGCTACTACCCTGGCGTGGTGGATACCACCCTTGACCCTCGTAACCTATGCTCTTCTCGTCCTCCTCTCAGCCCGCGACCCCGTCTTCGGCCACCGCGTACTGCACGGAAGCGGGGGCGCAGCACGATCGCCGTTGGGAGCTGCAGGGGGGCGGGACGTCTCCCCCGAGCGTCGCGCTCGCTGGCTGCCCCGCGGAGAGACCCGCGAGAAGGTGGAGGCGGCGCTCGTCATCTACCGGAAAGTTATCGCCGCCATCGAAGGGTCCGACGACGTAACGCGCGCCGTCCTCGGAGACGCCGTCTCGAAGCTCCACGACACGGCGAGCCGGCTGGTGGACGTCGCCCAAGGCAGAGAGAAGGCCGCCGAGGCCATACGCGACCTCCGGCGGCACCATACCGGTGCCGACACGCGACCTGACGAAGAGAGCCTCCAGGGGCTGGAGGCCAAGCTCCGCACCGCTGACGCAGAGATCTCCGAAACCTTCGATAAGCTGCTGACCCTCCGGGCGAGGGTCGCACGAGTCACTATAGAGGGTGGAGGATCCGACCAGGCGACCGCCCTCAACGCCTCGCTCGACGAAATGAACGCCCGGCTCGAGGCCCTGAACGACACCATGTCTCCGCCAGAATCCACTCGCTGACAGCGGTGTTCTCAGGAGTATTGGTCGGCCACGCCGAGATGAACTATTAGCAGCAAACCCTGAAGCCGTGGATCATTGGAGGATCAATCCTTCAGCAAGCCGCTGTCAGACACCGGGAGCACGCCGCAGGTAGAGAGAAGACGAGTTGCTCTGTGATGCCCAAGGCTCGCCGCAGTGATACAGAGAAGGTCTTCGAGGGTTCTCTCGGTGTCCTACGCCGTAGGGCTAGAGAGCACAGGATGGCACAAAATCCCGACTAGGCGGAGCTAACCCGCCAGTCTCGCCCATCCTCCCCTTCGGTGGCTCCTTCGGGAGGCGGCGCGGGCCGGCTCGCGGGAACGCCGCTGAGCTCCTGCCGCGATTCCCCAACAGAGACGATCGAGTCCTGGAACCAGTTCTCCAGCTGGCCCATGACGCGATCCCGGTACACCTCCGAGCCGTCGGCCACCTCCTCAGCGTAGCGCCGCGCCCGGTCTATGACCTCATCGGCTCGCCGCTGCGCGCGCCGGTACAGCTCCGTGTCCGGAGCCATCGCGTCCGCGCGGTGGCTCGCGTCCTCGATAATGCGCTCGGCCTCCTCCTCGGCCGCCGCCACTATGGCCCCGCACTCCCGGCGGATCTCCTCAGCCTCCGCCAGCTCCGGGGGCAACGATCCCCTTAGCTCGTCCAGCATCACAAGCAGATCAGACCGATCAACGACCGCCCGACCCTTGCGCATCGGCACACCGGACGCATCCTGAACAATCGCCTCCAGTTCGTCCAACACCCCGCTTATGTACTGCATGTCCTCTCTCATGGTCCCCAACCCTAGCACGCTCGCTCAGGCTACGCTAGGTTTTCTGAAAGTATTTTTCGATACTTTACCTCAGCATTAGATATAATTTAACCTTAAGGTTAAGTGTACTCTTATCTGGTGCCTGTGTCGTAGTTTTTCAAAGTTGGGTTGGCGTCGTTTTGGGCCTTAAATAAGGGGGATCAGCGAGTTATCCACAGGGGTGGTCCCGGGTATGAGGTTAAACCTCTTTGCCAGGTAAGCGTCAGGTGGTCTCTACTGGTGCCGGTTCCTCTGCCTCGGAAGGGGTGGGCTCGAAGGTGGGGTGTCCGGTGGGGTCCAGATCGACATAGACGGTCTCTTCCGGCTGTATGCGGCTAGCAATGATCTCTTTGCTCAGGGGGGATTCGATCAGCTTCCCGACCGCCCGGCGCAGGGGTCGGGCGCCGTAGCGGGACCCGCGGCCCTCTTGGGCTATGCGTTGGATCACGGCCTCCGAGAAGCGGAGGTCTATGTCCTGCCCTTTAGCGGTCTGGCGGAGGTTTTCCAGCAGGAGGGCCGCTATCTCCCTCAGCTCGTCGTCGCTTAGAGTGTGGAAGACGATTATCTCATCGACGCGGTTGAGGAACTCCGGGCGGAAGTAGGTTTGCAGCTCGCGCAGGAGTTGTTCGCGGATCTCCTCTTCCCGCTCGCGCATCTCTTCTGGGCCGGGGATCAGGTACGCGCCCGCGTTGGAGGTCATGATCACGACGGTGTTGTCGAAGGAGACCGTGCGGCCCTTGTTGTCGGTCAGGCGTCCATCTTCGAGGAGCTGCAGGAGCATGTTGAAGACATCAGGGTGAGCCTTCTCTATCTCATCGAGGAGCACGACCGAGTAGGGGCGGCGCCGGACGGCCTCGGTTAGCTGTCCACCCTCGTCGTAGCCGACGTAGCCAGGAGGCGCGCCGACCAGGCGGCTCACGGCGTGGCGCTCCATGTACTCGGACATGTCGAGGCGGATCATGGCGTCCTCGTCGTCGAAGAGGTATTCGGCTAGAGCCCGGGCAAGCTCGGTCTTACCGACACCGGTGGGCCCCAAGAATATAAAGCTACCGATAGGTCGCCTGGGGTTCGCGAGGCCGGCGCGTGCCTTTCTGACCGCCTCCGAGACGGCGACGACGGCCGCCTCCTGGCCGATCACGCGCTCGTGCAGGGACGCCTCCATCGAGAGCAGCCGTTCGGCCTCGTCCTTGAGCATCCGGGTGACGGGGATGCCGGTGTGGGCGCTGACGACCCGTGCGATCTCCTCGCGGCCTACGGTGGCGTCTCTTACCCCGCCCTCCTCGAGCCAGCGCTCCCGGGCCTCCCGGTAGGAGGTCTGCAGCGCGTCCGCCTCGGCGCGTAGCTCCGCCGCGCGCTCGTAGTCGTGGTCCTCGACCGCCGCTGCACCCTCGCGGGTGATCTCCTGCAGCCTGAGCTCCAATTCTCGCAGGTCGTCGGGCAGCATGGTCGTCTCTATGCGGAGCTGGCTCGCGGCCTCATCAAGGAGGTCCACCGCCTTGTCTGGTAGAAACCGGTCGGAGATGTACCGGTGCGAGAAGCTCGCGGCGGCGCGGAGGGCCTCGTCGGAGATCTCGACCCCGTGGTGCGCCTCGTACCTGTCCCGCAGGCCTTTAAGTATCTCAACCGTCTCCTCCTCGGTTGGCTCTTCGACGAGGATGGGCTGGAAGCGCCGTTCCAGGGCGGCGTCGGGCTCTATGTGGCGACGGTACTCGTCTATGGTGGTGGCCCCGATCATCTGCACCTCGCCGCGGGCCAGCGCGGGCTTCAGAATCTCGCCCGCGTCAATGGAGCCCTCCGCGGCGCCAGCGCCCGCGAGGTTGTGTAGCTCGTCCACGAAGAGGATGATCCGGCCGTAGGAGCTCCTCACCTCGTCTATGATCCCCTTGAGTCGCTCCTCGAACTCGCCCCGAAACTTGGTGCCGGCCACAAGAGAGCCGAGGTCCAGGGCAATGATGATCCTGTCCTTCAGCGCCTCCGGGACGTAGCCTTTGGCCATCTTCTGCGCGAGCCCCTCGACGATGGCGGTCTTGCCGACCCCCGGCTCGCCGATAAGGGCCGGGTTGTTCTTGGTGCGGCGGGCAAGGATCTGGAGCATCCGCTTTATCTCTTCTTCGCGACCGATGACGGGGTCGAGCTTCCCCTCGCGAGCGAGCCGGGTGATGTTGCGGCCGTGTTTGGCGAGCAGGCTGTCGGGATCTTCACCCAAGGCGCCTTCCTCCCGCATCTTCCCGAGTGCGCGGCGGACCTCCATCTCCGTGAGGCCGACCTCCCGTAACACTCCGGCGGCCGTGCCTTCGTCTACCTGGATAAGACCCAAGAGGAGGTGCTCGGTACCGGTGTGGTCGCTGGCGCTCCTTTCGGCCTCCTCGCCCGCGAGCCTTAAAGCGTTCCTCGCGTTGTAGGTCATCTGGACCCTCTCGGCGGCGGTGCGCGAGCGGGCGAGGTCGTTGCGCCGGATGGCCTCGTTGGTCTTGGTCTGGGCGAGGCCGAGATCGAGGCCCAGCTCCTCGAAGACGCGGTGCACCACGCCCCCCTGCTGCGCCAGGAGCCCCAGCAGGATGTGCTCCGTGCCGAGCTGGTTCGACCGGCCCCGCCGGACGACGGCGTTGGCTATCTCCAGGATCTCCCGCGCGTTCTGGGAGAGCTTGTTCAGATCCACGTGATGATGCCTCCTGCCATCGTACGAATACCTTTCAGCGGCTGGTATACACGGCGAAGCCGACAGCGATTAGCGCCGGGAGCACCAAGAAGACCGGCAAATTGCCACTCAGGATGGGTTGCACCAGGGCGGGAGCAAAAGCCACGGCGACCGCGCCGCCAGAGATCGCCATCGCGAGCGGCCCGCCGTTGCGTCCCCCGGCGCGGTGGATAAAGGTCCCCGCCCCGTACCCAGCTAGAGCCGAGAGGATGAGCCGGCCGAAGCCGATCTGCGGTAGTACGTAGTAGACGATAAGGGCGCCAAGGACCGCGACCGCTATCCCCGCGAGAAAGCTCTTGGTGACCTGACCCCCCTTCATGACGCCGGCCCGCGCGCCACGCGGGAGCCGCGCGTCTTCGGGGCACTTGATCCCGACCTCGGTTTGGATCATGCACTCGGTGCAGATCGGCCGCCCGCAGCTGGCGCACGAGACCCGCGTCTCCCTGTCCGGATGCCGGTAGCAACGCATGGTCTCGGCCATCAGAGTTCCTCCCGGTCCCACCGGGCCCACGCCAACTCGCCACGAGGCATCGGGACCAGCTCTCGTTTGTAGCTGCGGTGTACCTCCGCCAAAACCCGGCGATGCTCCTGTTCCCGTTTCTCCAGCTCTTCGCGCAGGTCCCGGT